>JAEWWC010000019.1 GCA_023396555.1 Bacillota bacterium | reverse complement strand
TCCTTGGTCAGGCTGTCCTCGGAGGACGGCGTGTACAGGGAGTAGATCGCGACCGGCTGGCTCAGCGAATCGAGCACGTTCTGCGTCTCCTGAGTCAGGCTGTACACCTGATACTGAGACAGATCGGCGCGCAGATCAAAGCGGCTTTCCAGCAGATTCATCAGAAAGTTGACGGCCAGCACCAGAGCGATCACGATGGCGCATACTGCCCATATGAATACGCCGCGGCGGTTTGTTTTTGCTGTCTGTTTGTTCATCGCTTCAACCCTTTCCCCATCTTCTTCTCTCGACCACAACCACCGTCAGCATCAGAAAGACGAATGAGAACGAAAGCATATACAGTATGGACGACGCGCTGAGTATGCCGTGCGCGAAGGCCGCATAATTGCTGAATATGGACAGTATGCCCAGCACCGAGCTGATAACCGGGTCGCTGAGGGAAATCATCGATGGCATCCAGAGCAGCAGCAACACCACGAAAGTGATGAGCACTGCAGACAGCTGGTTTTCCATCACCGAGGAGATGAACAGGCCGATGGATATGCACACGCCGCCCAGCAGCAGGTATCCCAAATACCCCAGCATTATCTCACCGAAATAGGGGCTGGAGAATATCGCGATGATCAGCACGTACAGCAGTGTGGCCGCCATCGACATCGCCAGCACGAACACCGCCGCAAAATATTTGCCCAGCACGATGGAGCGCACCGGTACAGGCGAGGTCAGCAGCATCTGGTCGGTCTTTGTTTTTTTCTCCTCCGCCATCAGCCGCATCGTCAGGAAAGGGGTGAGCAGTATCAGCACAAAAAACAGGCTACCGAACAGTTCAGAGATGCTGGCCGATCCCTGATTGATGTTCTTCATATTGAACAGCAGTCCGCTGAAGAACAGGAATACGCCCATATACACATAGCCGATCATCGTGTTGAAATAGGTCGTTATTTCTTTCCGGAATACCGCATTCATGCGCCCGCCTCCTCACTGTTTGTCAGCGTGATGAATATATCCTCCAGCGTAGGCAGCAGCGGACGCATCAGCAGCAGCCGTACGTCTGACGCCTTCACCGCATCGTAAACGGTGGCGCGCAAATCTGTATCGCCGCCTTCCAGCAGAAAATCAACGGAACCGGGCTCGTTCTGTCCGATAAACTCCACGCTGACGTTCGGCAGCTGCAGTATCTGCCGCGCCTGCGCCTCATCACCGCTCAGCCGCACCATCACGCGCTGAGCACTGCCCGCCTGACTGGTCAGGTTCTCGAGGCTGTCCTGACGGATTATCTCACCGCGGTTGATGATGATCACCTTCTGGCAGATGTCCGATACTTCGCTGAGTATGTGCGAGGACAGTATGACCGTATGCTGCTCGCCCAGCTCGCGTATCGTTCCGCGTATCTCGATGATCTGCTTGGGGTCCAGCCCGGCGGTGGGCTCGTCCAATATGATCAGCTCGGGCGAGCCGCAAAGCGCCTGCGCCAGCCCTACACGCTGCCGGTATCCCTTGGACAGGTTTCCGATCAGACGCTTACGCACATCGGCTACGTGCGCGGCTTCCAGCACGCGGTCCGTCTCCTTTTTGATCTGAGGCGGTTTCACATCCTTCAAGCGGCACGCGAACGAGAGGTATTCCTCCACCGTCAGGTCGTTGTAGAGCGGCGGATGCTCGGGCAGATACCCGATGCTCTTCTTGGCTTCCCTGGGGCTTTTCACGGTATCATATCCATTGATAGACACCGTACCCGAAGTCGCGGCGATATATCCCGTGATGATGTTCATGGTGGTGGTTTTGCCCGCGCCGTTGCGCCCCAGCAGGCCCACGATACCGCCCTTGTCCACCGTAAAAGAAATATCATTTACAGCGACATTCTGCCCGTATTTCTTTGTGATATTTTTAACCTCTACCAATGGCTTACGCTCCTTTACCCCATATTATCGGCACAGAACGATATTGCATGTGTGAAGTCAGTTATTATTAAAATCAGATGTGTAATACGGTTCTTGCCGCCTCCAGCAGGCGCAGCGCGTTATCCGCCACGGTCGCTTCGCGCAGGAACAAACCGGACGTACCTCCGGTGAACATGTCTGCGCCTGCGCGCACCAGCTCAGGTATCGTCAGCGCGTTCACGTTGCCGTCCGCCTGTATGCCGATGTCCAACCCATCACGCCGCAGCGCTTCACGCAGCCGCCGGATGGAAGCGAACGCCTTGGGCTTGATGGTCTGCCCGGAATAACCTGGGTCCACCGTAAGCTTCAGTATCCACGGCACATGGCGCGCGAGCATCAGTATGTCGTCGCTGACCTCCGTCTCGGCCCGCAGCGCCAGCACCGGCTCCGCACCGGCCTGTCGGATGGCGTCAAAGCAACGCAGCAGCCCTTCCCTGTCATCGGCCTCGGCATGCACCGATATATAATCCGCGCCATATGCCGCATACTGTTCAATGAACCGTATCGGCTCATACACGCCAAGATGCACCTCAATGGGCAGCTGCGTCTGCGGCCTGAGCGCAGCCAGCGTCGGCGTGCCCAGTATGAAGCACGAATTAAAACGTCCGTCTACCACGTCAAAATGCAGGAAGGACACCCGGCTGCGATGAATCTGTTCCATATCCGACTGCATGTTATAAAGGTTGAAGCATGAGACCGACGCCGAAAGCGTTATATCCTGTCTGTTTAACCTGTTCAATATTCAAACTCCCCCTATACGGAAGATGCGGAAGAAACTCCGCACCTTATTCACTTGTTATTCTGTTATATATCTGCGACGTTTACAGCTGTTGAAACTTAGGTGCTTTCCCGCTCGATGATCTCGGCGTTCACCAGCACTTTGAGTATCGATTTGTCTCCGGTCTGTATTTTCTCAATGAGGCGTTTGGCTGCGATGGAGCCGATCTCTTCCTTATATATGGCCATGGTGGACAGCGTCGGCTCGATCATTGTGCAGAAGGGTATGTCGTCCACGCCGATGATTGCGATATCGTCCGGTATGCGGTATCCGGCCTCCTTGATAGCTTTCATCGCTCCCACCGCGATGGTGTCGTTGTCGGAAAACACGGCCGGCGGGAGCTTGGGATGGCTCTCCAGCGCCTTTTTCATATCGGCATAGGAGCCCTCCAGCGTGGAATCCAGCACAAACGTGTACGCCGGGTTATAGTCCAGCCCCAGCCGCTGCAGCGCCTTTTTGTATCCTTCCCGGCGCCCCAAAAAGTTGTTGACCTTAAAACCGCTTCTGAAATGACCGACCTCTCTGAATCCTTTATCATACAGATATTTCACAGCGCGGAATGCGATATCGATATTGTTCATCGTCACGCAGTCGTACTCGGCAAATTCCATGTAGCTGTCCACTATCACCACCGGAACTTTAATGTCGTTCAGCATGGACAGGTCGTCGTTGGTCAGTTCAGTGCCCAGCAGCAGTATGCCACGCCGCGGGTCGTTTCTCACCATCTCCATGATGGATTCCTTGTTCTCCGTATTAAGCGTCGTGATGAGCACATCGTAATTCTGCTCATGCGCACCGTTGGCGATGCCGTCCGTCACGGCGCTGATGAAGCCGTGGTCGTCCACCACCTTGCCGTATTTGGAATACTTGAGAAACCTGATGTATTTTCCCTTGCTGGTCTGCGGCTTCGCCGTCGCGCCGGTCTGCTTTAAATAAGACAGTATCCGCTGACGCGTCTCTTCATTGACCCCCGGTTTGTTATTGACCACCAATGATACCGTCGATGGTGATACGCCCATTTTCAGGGCAATGTCCTTGTACTTAACTCGCATGATGCACCGCGCTTTTAATAATTTTTTGTCGATACTATTATAGCGGTTATTAAATTGTTTTCAATTACTTTAAATAAATTTAATTCATTTTTCAAACAACTTTTTAAAGTTGTCGTTAAACGGCGGGTACACAATACCCTTCTCGGTGACGATGGCTGTTAGATGTTCCGCGGGCGTCACGTCAAAAGCAGGGTTATACGTTTTGATGCCTTTGGGCGCTGTCCACTTACCGAACGTACAGGTGATCTCGGTGCTGTCCCTCTCCTCTATCGGTATATCCTTGCCGGTCGGACAGTTCATATCGATGGTGGGCGTGGGCGCCGCGATATACATGGGGATGCCGAAATGTTTGGCGAGTATCGACACGCTGAAAGTGCCGATCTTGTTGGCAGTATCTCCATTGGCCGCCACGCGGTCGCACCCTACGATGATGGCGTTGATCTTACCTTGGGACATCACGATTGCCGCCATGTTGTCGCAGATCAGCGTCACGTCGAGACCGGACTCAAACAGCTCATAGGCCGTTAATGTGGAGCCCTGCAGCCGCGGGCGTGTCTCATCAGCGTATATCTTCAGTTTAACACCGCGTTCCTGCGCGAGGTAAAACGGCGACAGTGCAGTGCCGTAAGCCGAAGTCGCCAGCTTGCCCGCGTTGCAATGTGTCAACACTCCATCCCCATCCTTGAGCAGGCTTAAAAGGTTTTCGCCGATCCGTCGGTTGATATACTCGTCTTCCCGATGGATGGTAATAGCCTCCTGCTCCAGCTCCTGTTTGATTGATGCTACGGGCAGATGTTTTAGCGCCTCCGCTTTGGC
>JAEWWC010000287.1 GCA_023396555.1 Bacillota bacterium | reverse complement strand
GTGAAGAAGGAGAATGTGGCCCCGTCGCTGTATCCGACCTGATTGATCACGCTGTCGGCGGTGCGGTATATCTGAAATACGGCCCACAGCAGCGCCAGCGTACCCGCGACGATGAGCAGCACGCTCTTCACCTTAACGCGCGGGACGTCCTTGAGCAGCGCGTTCTGGCGGTGCATCTCAAAGGCGAACAGCAGCAGCCCCGCGGCCAGCATCAGCAGTCCGGGATCCCATCCTATCGCCAGCAGCCGCACGGAGTAGAACACCGCGCAGCCAGAGAACAGCATGAGCAGGCGCGGCACATCCTTGAATATGTGGATGACCGCCAGCACCGCGAGCGCCAGCACCGTCAGGGGCAGCATGGCCTGCGCGACGAAGTTCATCCAGTCCAGCTGGAACAGGTTCACCATCGTGTCTTCGCCCACAAACATGTACAACAGCGACCCCAGCAGCATGAGCGCGCCCAGCACGCACACCAGCGGCCGGCGTATCAGCACAAAAGTCCGTTTCAGCCACTCCCAGGCGGCTTCGTCCCAGCTTTTCTTCTTATCACCTGACTGCATGCCGTATCCCCCCATATCCGTCAAATTCTGCGATTATTATACCTCCCGGACAGGCCCGTGGCAACAGGCTTTTATTGACCCTCCAGCTTTTTCATCAGCGCCTTCTGGTTCTCGATCAGTATGTCCAGCTTGCGGTGCAGATCCTCAATGATCAGCTCGGATTTCACGTTCACTTTGTAGTCGTTCTGGGACCGCAGGCGGTCCTTTTCCTCCTGCCTGTTCTGGCTCATCATAATGACGGGAGCCTGCACCGCCGCCACGCATGACAGCATCAGATTGAGCAGTATGAACGGGTACGCGTCGAACGGCTTCGCCACGGCGGTGTTGAGCGCGATCCACAGCCCGATCAGCAGCAGGAACGTTATGACGAATGCCCAGCTCCCCGCCCCCTTCGCCAGCCTGTCCGACATCCTGTCACCGAACGTCAGTTGGTCTTTGTGCACGCTGTTTATGTTGCGTGACACCTTCTCCTTTACCAGCAGCCCGATGATTTCCTCCTCGTCTTCCAGCACCTGCGTTTCTTCCAGTATGCTTCTCACCAACTCCTGTTTGTCCAGCATGGCCATGCCGATATCCTCCCCTTTGTCAAATATGCGCGCACGCGGGCGCAACAGGCCCTGTCCGCATCATACCATGCGCTACGCCAAATGCATACAGGCGTGCCGTTTGACAGCGGCATACGCCGGGGTTATATTGAAAATATCCCAAAGCGCCAAACTCCGGAGGAGGCTGCCATGAGCGTTGTGAATGTGGAAGAGAAGCTCTCGCTGTTCCGGGACTACTGGAGCCCCAAGGTTCTGGGCGAGATGAACGATATGTACGTGAAGGCCGCGAAGCTCAAGGGCGAGTTTCTGTGGCACGCGCACGACAACGAGGACGAGATGTTCTACGTGGTGAAGGGGCGGTTGGTGATACGCTACCGCGACGTGGACAACATCTTAGGGCCCGGCGAGTTCCTCATCATACCGCGCGGCGTGGAGCACATGCCGGTAGCGGAGGAAGAGGTGCACGTGCTGCTGATAGAGCCGAGGCAAACGGTGAACACCGGCGGCGTGGTCAGCGAGCGCACCGCCACTGTATTGGAGCATATATAGCTATGGAAGCTCTCCGAGCTTTCCGAGTTCAGCCTGTCGGCTGCCCTCGGGGTGACGCTGGCCTTGCGCCTGACGACACAAAGCCAGCGTTTGTGCGTGGCGTGACACAGCAGCAGTGTGCCTTTCCCCGGCAAAGCCGGTTGAAAGGCATGGCAATTAGTGAGTGTTAGGGGCGTTGAGCTCATGCCGGTGCCTGCCGAAACAGTGAACACCGATGGCGTAGTCATCGAACGTACCGTAGAGCAACTGGAGGCATAACGTTATGGAGAAATATATCGCACTGCTGCGCGGCGTGAACGTGGGCGGCAACAACACCGTGCCCATGCGCGAGCTCAAAAGCCTGTTCGAGCAGGCGGGCTTTTCGGACGTGTCTACCTACATCAACAGCGGCAACGTGATATTCACGGCGGAAGGCCCCGAGGACGCGCTGAAAGCGCAGTGCGAGCGCATCATCGAGCAGCATTTCGGCTTTGCCGTGGTTGTGATGGTGATATCGGCGGCGGCGCTGAAGGACGCGGTCTCCCACGCGCCCGACTGGTGGGGAACCGATCCGGACTCCACGCACAACGCGCTGTTCGTGATTCCCCCCACGACGGCGGAATCCATCATGGCCGAGGTGGGCGCAACCAAGCCCGAATACGAGAAGGTGGCCAGCAGCGGCCCCGTGATATTCTGGTCCGCCCCGCGCAAGACGTGGTCCCGCACGCGCTACAGCAAGATCGTGGGCACGCGGGCTTACAGTAGCATTACGATACGCAATGCGAACACGGCACGAAAGCTAAGTGCGATGGTGTGATGGACGGGAATCATCAAATCCTTTATATATTTACTATTGAATTAACATTATTAATGACATACGCTTGTGCTTTTTTACTATAAACATTAACTTTATATTTGATTCCATATTCATTTACTTTCTCGATTTCAAAGATTCCAATTTCAGAGGCTTTCTCAGTACAAACTTTGCGGGATGAGTTCTCTTCATAATTATCTTTTAAATATCCCATTTTTTCAAGCCAATCAGTTATCTGCGTTGCTTTTATTTTTTTCATATCTTCTGTATTAGCAATGGCGTTAATATTATAAGCTAATTTACTTACAGAAATCGGTTCATCAGGGATTCCTATTTCATTTATTTGGTCAATCGTTAATTGGAAAGAAGCTTTTCTTTCGTAAACTCTGAAACTATTACCATGTAAATTTTGATATAAAAAATTTAAAGCTTGCTCAATATAAATTAATTGTTTACGATATTCTCTATTTGATAATAAAGAATCTCCGGAAATATCCGAGTTATAAATCGGATCAATACCATGAGTTAATTGATTTATAAAACTAATCGTTTTTTTTAGACTTTCTTTATTCACCAACTCCATATTAGTACTCCCATAAAATTTGATCCAGTATACCTAACAAATGTTTTCCTAACTCCGGTTCTATCATATTTATAAAATATACTTTTCCATATAGATGTTCTTTATAAAATGATTTATTAGATTTAATATGCTTTAAATGACTAGAAACCCCAAATTTTAGACAGTAATATATTTCTTTTTTAACTTGCCTTTTATATTCCCTATCTACGTGAATTATATCATTATTAACAATAAGCCCTGTTACTTCTTGTTTTTGATGTTTGAAAAGGATTCTTGTTTTTTCTTGGTTGATTTCAAATCCTTCATCTTTAATTATGTCTTTTATTAAATCAACTGACTGTTGAATCTTATAGTCTCCGGATATGGTTATATCATCAGCATATCTAGTATAAGTTGCATTACATTTTTTAGCCAGTTGGTTTAATCTTTTGTCTAGTTTTAAACAAACTATATTTGTTAGGTAAGGACTCGCAGGCGATCCTTGAGGTAATTGACCTTTGTATGTGCATAATTTCGCCATAACAAAAGAAACTTCTTTTGTATATCCATAATAATAAAAAAGTCTAAAAATTCTGTCCATACTAACAGACGGAAAAAAGTCTTTTATATCTAAATTTATTATACAATTTTGACTTGTATGTTGCTTAGCGTTTACTAATATAGATTTATCTCTACAAAAGCCTGTTGCGCAATCAGATATTTGTACTCGATATAGAATGTTATTTAGAATCCATTTTTGGATATACTTCAGACTTACAGATGGAATGCAGAGAGTCCTCATTTTTCCATTCTTCTTTGGAATTAATCGTTCATTATAATATAATTCTTCACATATTAAATACTTGGTTAATTCTTTAGGTTCAATTCCGAGCAGATGCGACAAATGAATAGTATCAAAAATAACTGGTAGCTTTGCACCTAGCAGCTTTGTCGCATAATTTATACAAAGATATTTATAATACTCATCATATTTTTCTCTTCTAAGCGCCTCTTCTAGTTTACTAATATATAAAGAATTAACCATAAAAATATTATCCTTATATTAAATATAGCTTGGTTAGCTTGACTACCACAATTCTATTTTCGAAGAACCTTGCGGGTTAAAATCTTGTGAAAGATTTTGATCCCGCATGGCATATAGTTGTATTCCAACTATATGCCATGATGTAGAAAGTTTTGGCTTTTTACATCATGGTATATAAAGAACCATTGTTTCTATGAGAGACAACTTGTCTCCCGCCTTCTAGTCAAAGCCAACCAAGCTATTATTTACTATTTATTTTTTCATTAAATCTTTTAGGAATATAAATATCCTCAATATTTAGCTTATCATCTTTAGAAATAGATGCTTCATTAATAGACTCATACTCTATATCAAGTTCAAAAGGGAAAGAATCCATATTATTACTTAGAACCTTTATAACTCCTTTCGATGTAATGAATAATAAATTCTCTTTATATTCAAGAAATTTATCATCTATTAAGTGAAATAGAATATCTTCTAGTTGCCTAAAGGTAAGACCAACGTAATTTTGTATTCTTGAAAAAGAATATTCACCACTGTTATTCTGGTAAAAGTATGATAATATAATTAAATACTTATAATCAATCATTAATGTATCCTGCCAGATGTGAATTATAATTCTGAATTTCTCTTATTTTTTTCCCTCTTTTTAAATACCACCAGCTTGGTTTTTGGTCATTATTCCTTGGAAATGGTGCCTCATATTTGTCTGTATTATAATAAAATAAACCCAATGTATTATTTGGTGTATTATTATAAAACGCAAATAGACCCTGTGAGTCTTTAAAACCCTTAATATACTTTTTAGGTATACCAAAACCTTCAGACAATTTTACAAATAAATTCTCCAATTCATTATCCCGGAAATAAGTATGATTGAAGGCTTTTTCTTGCACAATTGTATTTAATATGTTAATATTAATATTATTTTTTTCCGCAAAACTATATATACAATCCTGTGCATTTTTCATAATATGAATCGAAATAAAATATAAATTTTTATTAGTGAATATATCCAGCTTTGATTTTATATAATCAGTTAAAGTTTGGCCTGAACCTCCACAGTCATCAATAAGGACTATGTTTTTTATATATTCCCATTGCCCAAAAGTCAGTTCAGAAAAATCATCGAGTACAATATACTTGCTCAGTTTATTCTGCAATTTATACTCAGACCAATATTCATTCGAACTATTACTATTCCCATCGGGACTTTTAATTGGTATATATATTGTGTTGTTTTGGTTAATCGTTCCTTTCCCTATTAACCGCTGATGTAACTCAACTAAGCATATGTTTACGATTCTATGTGGATAATAGCAGAAATTACTTAAAAGATGTAATACCATCCCATTTGCTTGGTCTGGAATTTGCGCATACCATTTATCGAACATTTCAATAAACCGAACTATTCTTTCATCTTTATCCCCCCATCGTTGGAGACACGAATTAAGAACAATTCTTGCTTTTCTCTTTCTCGAATCAGCTCTTATTTCCTTGATTTTCTTCAGAGCAGTATTAAGCAATTATTTATATCCTTTAATATTTAGTTAGTTAATAAGATTATATCATAATAGTCTAATATTCTACAATATAATACATAATTCCCTACCACCACCCGCATTTCCAAACCGTTCATCTTTGCACAAAAAAGAGGCTCCCCGAGCCCCTTCGAATATTGTATTCACAAATCCCTACGCAGCCCCATGCCTTTCAACTGGCTTTGCAAGGGAAAGGCACACAACTGCCGGAGAATGCGCTAATCTCGCCGGCAAACATCGTTTGACGGCGAAAGGCGTCAGCGCTCCCTGGTTGCGGCATCCGCAAAAGTCCCATCCCTTAGCGGTCCCGCCATGTACGCGATCACTACCGCCAAAAACAGCGGTCCCCATCCCAGCAGGCCGATGTACAGGAACACCGCTGCCGGGGACACGAAGCTGAAGAACCCGACGAAGCAGCACAGCGCGCTTGCCAAGGCCAGCGCCGCCGTCGCCTTGCGCCCGGCCCTCTTGAACAGCCGCGCGAAAAACAGCATCGAGAGCGGATACAGCACCGTCCAGCCCGCCAGCTCCACCGTTCTCGTGAGCGACGCGGGCGCGTAGAAGTTGAAAATGCCGTCCTGCGTATACAGCGCCGCGGTGGAGACGATGGTGAGGCCCACGCACCGGGCCGTGATCACCAACACGGCAAACAGCGCCGCGAACAGCAGCGCGGGCCGCGCGTCCGCTTTGTCGGCTCGGGCGGCGTATATGGCGTCCGCGAACAGCACGTAGGCGATGGCCGACAGTATCACGGTTAAGTGCAGCACGGCCTGCATGGCCCTGTCCGCCGCAAGGTTGATGCCGAAGGCGAACGTGGCTGCCACCAGCGCGAGGTATATGACGCCAGTATCAGCAGCGCCCACGCGCGCGCCCTGCCGCCCGTCTGACTGTTGTTGTTCATGCGGTATCCTTCCGTTGGGGGCGCAATCCCGCCGCGCCGCTACCGGTGTTACCATTATATTGCTCCGGTGATCAGATTTCAAGGTTGGAGCAATGCACTCCGACGGACAAACATTCTTCATTCCATCTTATTGACATGTTTGTCCGTCTCCGTATAATCACAAAAACCGCGGACAAAGCTACTAAGCTTGCGCGGTGCGGTTGGCGGGTGCTGTCTCAGTATCGCCGCTTATAGTATCCGGAACTGGCCGTCGATCTTGTCCTGATAGTACTGGTTCGGGTTGGTGGCTTTCGATAATTCATCATATGTTTTATGAGGAACGCTCAGATATACCTTTGATATTCCGGCTTCGAACAATATGGTCAGCTGTTTGCCGGAATTATCGTAGCTGATATCTTTGATCTTCCTTGTGTATTGGTATGATCTTCCGAACATGATGAATCTCCTTCGATGTATTTTGGTGAATATACCCGGTGCCTTCTCAAAGGATTTTTATCGGCGCTTCTAAGGAGGAGGAGCCTTAGAAGCGCCGCTGTGCCGGTGTTGCTTCAATAGATATAGTGCTTTATTCGTATATATAACACCACATCTATGGAACGAAACAGTTCATGGCCAAAATTTTTTAAGGCTATAGCAAACCAACAGCTCCCATTCAATTCGTCTGCAGATTTCGGTAGCCGTTCAAAACGTCCGGTATAATACTGGCCACGATTCTTCCTTTTTTTATCATGCAGCACTTTCTCGTCAGGGATTTTAGTAACGCTCTTCTCAAAACGTTTCTGTTCTCCATTTCAAAGGGGCCGTCATGATACTCCATGGCGCTGAAAGATATGTCCAAAGAACTTCCGTTCTCGGCTATATCGACTTTTATATACTTGGAGCCTTCCAGCATCAAAAAGTTAAAAGCCTGTGAAGTGAGCAGCTTTAAGTGTTCAATTTCATCGATATTAAGCCCGGCCTGACTGGCAACCGCTGCAGCCGCGAGCCGCAGCGCTGAGATATAGTCCGGTTTGGCCGGAAAAGTCAACTTGCTTGTATGGTTCCTCAAATCCCCATCCTCCTAAAAATGGCCTGTATGCCTAAAGTGATTCTAAACATATAAACGTATGCAGCCCACAAAAGTTCGCATCAAATTCTATGAATACTCTCTTTTGCAGCCGGTATATTATGGCAGCCCCCCCCGCCCCAGCGCCCGCCAGAACGCCTGCTCCGCCACGATGCTGATGCCGCTGCCCGCCGATATCAGCCACAGCGCCGCCGCCAGCTTGGAGCCGCAGTACGGCTGCTTCCACCGTTTGCTGCCCCGGCTGCCCACCACGAGGTAGTCCGTGTTGCGCGTCACGCGCTGGTGGACCGCGCCGCCCTTCGATGCCGCCATGCGGCCCATCTCCGCGCGGCTCACGCTCCCCCGCCCCGTAAAGCAGAACGAGTGCCCCGCCATAGTCACGGCGCTGTCCGCCGCCATTGCTCCTTTTGTCTCCATTGCCGATACCCCCTTTGCTTTCCCGCCGCTCCGCGCGGCGCGTTCGTTGTTGCCACTGTCTGACGTTCGTCTGTATGGTACGATCACCGCATATATCGTAGGGCGCGGATTCCTATACGCGCCGTTTCCCATGGGCAGTGCATGCGGCACGTCAAGGATACCCTCTGGGGCACGCGTGCCATGCCCTACGCCACGCTCCACACTTAGGGGCGGGCCTGTAACCCGCTCGCCGCATACCGCCGCCGTCAGAGCACTTCGCTGTATATGTATTCGATCTCTTTCTTCTTTTTTGGAAACAGCTCCACCGCCAGATGGTCGTAGTTCTCCAGCGGGTGGGTGAAATAGCCGGGCTTGCCGGGCTGCCAGTGCGTGTCGCACTCCCACTTGCGCACGCAGGCCCGCCAGTCCTGCATGGGCGAGGAGCCCACCATCCACCCCTTGGATTCGTAGAAGTCCACGAAACGCCGCGCGTCTACGCTGTTGCCCCGTTCGGTGCAGTAGGCCTTCACCTCGTCCACGGAAGGTCTAATGAAGGGAGAAAAAGAAGAAGAGGTGTGTGTTCCGGGTGTGTCCGGAGCGGGGACGCCGGGCATGCCTGCCGAAGGCGAGGCAGCCTCCCGGCGTGCCGCGGTTTGCTTTGATATACTCTCCTCTTCTTTTCTCTCCTCTCCTTTAATTTGATTTACTTTACTTTGTGTACCGCTGTATACATTTTGGGCGTTATTGTATACATTATCCGCGTTATTGCATACATTATCCCCGTCCGGCGAAGGCGAAGCGTCCTCCAGCAGACAGTATTCGGGTTCGAGCTGCACGTTGTCGCGCCGTTTGGTGGCGTCCAGATAGTTGCGCTGTATGCGGCGGGACGTGAGTATGCCGTGTGCGTCGAGCATCGCCGCGTCAAAAAAGCCCGCCGCCGCGCAGGCCGATATCACGGCGCGGACATACGCCTCCTCCAGCGACAGCTCGTGAGCGATGTCGAAGAAGAAGTCGTCGTCCACGTCCGCGTAATACCCGTTCTCCCCGTATATGCAGCACAGCACGCGCAGCACCACCGCCATTGCGCCCGAGCCGTGGCTGTAGCACACGCGCCGGATCTTGCGGTCTGCAAATATGTCCACGTCCAGTGAGAAGTAGTCTATGCCTCTTTTAATGCTTCGCGCCATGCCCCATCCGTCACCGCCTTGATCTTTTTGAGCGCCCCGTTCTTGATACGCCAGCAGGTGGTCGCCGAGCAGTAAAGCCGCTGCGCCGCCGCTTCCAGACTGCGGTTCTCAAAATACCGCAGCCGCACGAACTCCGCTTCCCGCACCGACAGCCCCGCTGCCCTCACCGTCTCCTCGATGCGCGCCATCGCGCGGCGCTCCTCCTCCAGCCGCTTCTCGATAGACTTCACCTCCGCCCACAGCTGGTCCACCAGCAGTATCGCCGCGCGTTCCACCGGGCTGCCGCCGCGGCGCTGTCTGCCGCCCGCGCGCTCCATGCCCAGTGACGAGGGCAGATCCCCCACGCCCATCTCGTAGGCCCGCTGCGCCTCCGACAGCTGCAGCATCAGCCGCCCGACGCTGCGCTTGGCGTGCCAGTAATCGCGCAGAAACATTTCCACATCCGCCATCCGTTCCGTCCTCCCTTCGCCCGCGCCGCACCGCATATGCAGCGCGCGCCGTTTGTCTGTTGTGTATCCGTCTGCCATCCCTGATCCGTGTTCTCCTTTGAGCGACCACAGGTCGCTCCTACGCCATGCCGCGATATGCACATCCCGTAGGGCGCGGATTCCTATACGCGCCGCGGCCCCCCGCTCCCGTCACCGCCTGTCCGCATGCGCCGGATGCCGCCGGGCCGTCTGCATGAACAGCGCCCACGCGTATCGCCGCACGCACGCATCGCAGATATCGATATCGTCGTGGATGTAGTAATCCTCGCCGTCGCGCACGGGCCGGCCGCAGTACCCGCAGCGCATCGCCACAGGCGGCTCCGCGGCCTCGCCGTAAAACCGGTCGTCAATCATGGCTGGCCGCGCCCCCTCCGGTAGTGTGTCCGAACATTTCGTCAAGAGGCTCGCAAAGCAGGATGATATCTGTTATCCATTCGGCCAATTCACTTAAATACTCCTGCATATCGCTGGGCTTTGGACCACCGTGCATGACAGCAGATATGCAGCGGGTTGCCCCAACCAGCTGTAATGCCGCAATTTTGGCCAATTCCCTCAGGCGCTTCAGCAAGTCACATTCCTCCGGTTTGACCAGCTTTGCATACTCTTCTTTGAGTAACACTTCGGCAAGGCGGCATATGTTCATAACAACATCTTTGAGCTCATTTATCACCATCACCGCGACCAGCTGCTCGCCAGTGTCGTGCAGCGCCTTGCTGTCTTCTGCCGTTGCCAGACCGTATTGTTCTTTCATACGCTTTGCCTCCCGTCCTCAATCATCGCGTCAATCGCTTTGTCCATGCGGTTCAGCTGCGCCAGCGCCAGGTCCGCCAGCACCGCCGAGGCCACTGCCGTTTCGCGGTCCGGCTGAACGCGGAGCGACTTGGCCAGCAGCTCCATCGACGGCGCCACCGCATAAAAGCGGCGGCTCTCCTGCAGATAATCGTTTTTCATGCGCCTCTCCTCTCCTGCTCCTGCGCGTAAAACACGCGGTACATATCCTGCTCGCCGATGCCCAGCACCTGCGCGATGCGACCCGCCACCCGGGGCGACGGGCAGCGCACGCCGCCTTCGATGTCCGAATAATAGCCCTGGGAGATGGCCGCCGCGCGGGATAATTGCGCCTGCGTCAGGTTGGCGCTTTCCCTCAGCCTTGCCAATGTCACTCTCATTTCCGCCTGACCTCCTGCATATATATTGCCTGTAAATCAATCATAATGCGCACATATGTTCGCGTCAATAGCTAAAAGCTATGCTTTACAAATCAATAGCTATGAGCTATAATTGTTGTATGACACGGCAAATTGTCAAATTCGCAGAAAAGGAGACCGCTATCAAAAACGAACTCGCTAAAAGACTGCGCTCCATGCGCAATATGCTGCACCTGACACAGGCTTCGCTGGCCGAACGCATCGGCATCACCCAGCCTTACCTCGCCGAGCTGGAACGGGGCGACAAGCACCCGTCCATCGACGTGCTGCAGAAGCTGTGCGGCGAGCTGAACTGCTCCGCCGACTACCTGCTGGGCCTGTCGGACAGCAAGAGCTACAAGCCGCTGGGCGAAGAGCGCCTGCCCGTGATGCCATCCGGAAGCGGCAACTCTTCCGACGTGATGCGCCTGATCGCCGAGCGCAACATATCTCACCGCGACTTGAAGCTGGCGCTGGACCTGGTGAAGACGATACAGGACGGGCAGGAAAAGGAGTAAGCCCCCGTGCCGGTCCGCTTTACCCGTTCGCATTATACGAACTTATGTTCTCATTATATGCGGAATCTGTCCTGATTTGAGGACATTGACAGCACATTGTGGGTAAACTTGGGAATTATGAAGGGAGCCGCGTTCCGGCTCCTTTTTGTGTGCAGTGCGTTTAGGTGGTAGTCGTCTTAAAATTTCAGGCTTTGTCTTGCTTTCCTGCGGCGGCAGGGATATAATATTTTTGGGTATATGCTCATTAATGCCATTAAAGGAGGCCTGCATTCATGAACAACAGAGTATTCGAGTGTGTGGATTGCAAAAAGACGTGGGAAGAACCGCCCTGCACCGCGGGCGGCAAACACGGCTATGAGATTGCCTGCCCCCAGTGCGGCAGCATGAACAAGGTGAAGCTGGAGAACGGCGTCCGCCACGTCTGCGGCGGCGCACAGCACCACCACGGCAACGGCGGCTGCGGCTGCAGCCATTAACGGCACGTCAGCAGTAAGCCTGTAGGGAACGGTCTTGACCGTTCCTTTTTGCTTGCACGCAATACAGGCTGGTATGCCCTCTGTTAAAAGCCCGAAGGAATTAGATCGGTTGATTTACCTCAACAGTGACAGCACATTTTGCGGGGCCTGATTGGCCTGCGCCAGCATTGCCGTCGCCGCCTGCACCAGTATATTGTTTTTGGTATATTCGGTCATCTCCGCCGCCATGTCCACGTCTCGGATACGGCTTTCGGCAGCCTGCAGATTCTCAGACGATGTATCGAGGTTGTTTATCTTGTGCTCAAGCCTGTTCTGATACGCGCCGAGCTTTGCGCGCTCCGCCGAGACCGTATTGATAGCGCTGCCGATTGTTGTAACAGCGGCGCTTGCATTTGTATGCGTGGTCACATTAAGCGTGTCTACATGAAGCGCCGCGGCGCTCATGCTGTTGATCGCAATATCAATTGTTTCACCGGTGTTTGCGCCAACTTGCAGCGTGGCGTTAAAACTGCTGGCTGCGCCTGAATCGGCCGTTACCTGTACATCTTCCAACCCCTCCTGGCCGGCTTTTTGCGTGAGGGTAATAGTATTGTTTAAGGCGCTTGCCGAATATTTGGTGCTCAAAGCGGCGTTTGCATTGATGGCGGCTCTTAGGTTGTCAGCCTGCGCGTTTTGGGATGCGTTATAGAGTACGGCGATACCCGCTGTAATTCCTGCGTCGAGCGGGTTATCCGTAACGGTAATATCCGTGCCGTTGACGGTGTATTTGCCGCCAACCGCTGCTGGTGAATTTATGCTGAAATCATATTCTCCTGTGCTTCTTGTATCACCCACAATATCGATCCATGATAAGTCAACGCCCGTAGCATGCCCCATCTTTTCGGTCAGGATGAGCTCATTGGCATTAGCGGTGGCTATAAACCTGGCAGAAAGCGTTGCGTTGCCGTTAATTGCCGCTGCAATGCTTTGCGCCTGCGCGTTTTCATCCGTACCCACGTTGAACTGATCTCCCGAAGCGCCCGAGGCTACAGCCGTAAATACCTGCCCGCCGATATCAAGCTGGGTGCCGATATGTTCTATTGCTTTGTCGATCATAAACGAATATTCGCCGGTGACCTCATATGCCCCCAATGTTGTCGGCAGAGGTAAATCAGCAGTCGTGATACCGTTTGACGTATTTGCAAAATCCATCACTCCGGGATTGTATTGAGCGCCCATCGCTCCTGCTGTTATGTGCAGCTGGTTTCCGATAGTCTCATAATTGAAATAATACGCATTGGAAGCACTGCCATAAACCGCTTTAACTGAGTTGAACGCCATCACGATCGCTTCTGCCATTTCAGTCTCCGTTGCATGATAATCGATATCGATATGCGCGGTGTTCGTAGAATCTACCATGATGCTGCCCGTGGTAACGCCGCCGTTGTTTGTATTGATCGTTAGCGTTGTGCCGTGAAAGAACAAAGTGCCGGTGCCGCCATTCAAAAAGGAGCCCCCGTGCGTAATAGCGGTGAGCCAATCCGCCCTAACTCCCTGTTGGCTGGAAGTAATGATACTAGATGGAGCAGCTACAGACCCCATGCCTGAAAACCCATTGATCACGCCAAAGCCGGAACCGGGATTTACCGACGTAACCGGAAGTGAGGTATGTACCGAACTGACCGAACTGACATTCAATAATTTCATACTGTTGAATTCAGTCTTGCCCGCAATCTCGTCGATTTCAGCAGTTAGCTGGTCTATCTCCGCCTGTATCGCGCTCCTGTCTATTGATTCGTTTGTATCAGAAGCGGACTGCACCGATAGCTCACGCATTCTCTGCAGTATGCTGTGGGTTTCGGTAAGCGCGCCTTCGGCTGTTTGTATCAGCGATATGCCGTCCTGTGAGTTACGGGACGCCTGATTGAGCCCGCGTATCTGCGCGCGCATTTTCTCGGAGATGGCAAGCCCGGCGGCGTCGTCCGCCGCCTGATTGATTCGCAAGCCCGAGCTCAGCTTCTCTGTCGCTTTTGACGCTTTGTTGTTGTTGATGGCATATTGGTGGTGAGTATTCATCGCCATCAGGTTGTTGTTGATACGCATTGTGCATTATCCTCCGTGATACTGCTTTTGCATCCATGCAAACGTTTAATTCCTATAATAATACTACCTCAGCAGTGACAGCACGTTCTGCGGGGCCTGATTGGCCTGCGCCAGCATTGCCGTCGCCGCCTGCACCAGTATGTTGTTCTTCGTATACTCCGTCATCTCCGCCGCCATATCCACGTCGCGGATACGGCTTTCGGCAGCCTGCAGATTCTCAGCCGACGTATCGAGGTTGTTGATCTTGTGTTCCAGCCTGTTCTGCAGCGCTCCGAACTTTGCGCGCTGCGTGGAGACGGCATTGATCGCGCCGTTGATCGTGTCGATCGCCTGATTGGCGTTTCCCTGTGTCTTGATATCGGTGCCGCTGATGCTGAGGCCATCCGCCGTCATGTCGTCCATCGTGATCGACATGGTATCGCCCGTGTTCGCGCCCGTCTGTATGTTCATCCCCGGCACACCCGCGGTCACATCCACCGACGCGGAACCGGAGGTGCTGCCGAACAGCGCCGTGTTCAGGGCATCCTCGCTGGCCCAGTCGGCCGCGTCCAAGCCGGATATATCCAGCGTGACGCCCGTTGCCAGCGTGACAGAGGTATCTCCCTGCGACACCGATTGCCCGCCAATGGTCGCATTGGGCACAGGGTCGGCGCCGCCCGAAATCGTATATTTAAAATACGAACCAACGCCGGCGATAGTTGTCAGCCAGAAGGGGCTGGCACCGGAACCTAGTGTAACCGTGATTGCCCCATAATCACCATAGTCAAGTTCGTAGTCACTGCTGGGGCTTACCGACATAGCGCCTGTGGACGCTACCACGCCCCCGTCGTTATCAACAAGGCTGAACGTCATGGCGGACATATCCGATCCCTCCACCAAAAGCCAATAGGTGCCGTTATACGCGGATCCTGCCGCAATTGGCCCCGTTTGGACGACGGCGGCTATGTCGTTATCCCATGTCGCAACATCCATAGTTAATGTCCCGGCCACGGCGGTACCGGCGTCCCAGTCGGCTACGGTGGCGATGTTGACCGTTCCCGAAGCTGCGGTGGAGTCGGCGGAAACTGTGATGCCCGCTGCCAACCCGATGGGCGTTGTGGTGCCCGCGCTGCCGACGGTGCCGTTCAGCAGCGTTCTGCCGTTGAATTGGGTGTGGTTGGCGATATCGTCGATCTCGCTCATCAGCTGCTGATACTCCGCGTCCAGCGACATGCGGTCGGTCACATCGTCGTTGGTGTCCGAAGACGACTGAACGGACAGCTCCCTCATCCGCTGCAATATGGAATGCGTTTCCGACAGCGCGCCTTCCGCCGTCTGTATCAGCGAGATCGCGTCTTCGCTGTTCTTGGACGCCATACCAAGGCCGCGGATCTGTGCCCGCATCTTTTCGGAAATCGCCAGCCCGGCTGCATCGTCTCCCGCGCGGTTGATCCGCGAGCCCGAGCTCAGCTGCTCTGTCGCTTTTGCCGCTTTGTTGTTGTTGATGGCATATTGGCGGTGAGTATTCATCGCCATCAGGTTGTTGTTGATACGCATAAAGTTTCCTCCTTGAAACATTTGAGAGGGATTCCTTTCCCTCACGCTGCGAATAGTAAAGTTTTTGATTAAGAATCCGTATCGCTGATTATTTATTCGTTGTCTGGTTATGGAATATGAGCATATTTGCGTAGCATGTCGGTTTTTCGACGTGAACGGAAACCCTGACAGGTTTGCGCCTTTGTATGTGATGGTATATATGCTATAATAACGAAAACAAAACGACAGACAAAGAAGCAAGCTGAAAACCGCTTATAATCATCACATTATTAATGAGGTGCATGAAGAATTGAAAATCGCTCTTTGCGACGATAATACGGCGGAGCTTCGGCAGATCAGAACCATTGTACAGGAGTTTGTCCGCCA
>JAEWWC010000272.1 GCA_023396555.1 Bacillota bacterium | reverse complement strand
AGCTCGCCCCTCGCGATTCCGCGATCCAGCACCCGCCGGAACATACCGTATATCTCGCGGCTGTAGCTGGCCACCGATTGGACACCCGCGTCGCCCGCCAGTTGGGCTCTGTACACTATCGCCATGTTTTCAACGCCGATATCCGCCATCAGAACATCCGATATATTGTCCATCAGCGACAGCATCATGTCTTTTATCGGCATGTCTTCCGGCAGCGAGTCCGCAAAGCTCTGGTACTTGGTATCTACTAAAGCTACCCTGTCGTTGACCAGCTCCATGAACAGCGCGTCCTTGGAGGCAAAGTGCACATAAAACGAACCCTTGGAGACGCCCGCCGCCCTGACGATCGCATCCACGCTCACAGTATTTGGATCGTGCTCGGTAAACAGCCGCTCCGCGCACTGATATATCTTTTTCCTCGTCTCATCAGCCCTCTGACGCCTTTTTATCCCGTTATATGCCATAATAGTCCTCATATTTGACAAAATAATTAATGACCGCAGTCATCGAATACGCTATAATACAATTATATGGCCTTCAGGTCAGGAAATCAACCGACGAAGCTTCCCATGCAAATGCTTACAGAAACATCGGACAGGCCAAGCGTTATCGTCCGGCGCTGGCTGGCAGACTGCTGTACTGTGCAGCTATATAATCAAATAAAAAAAGCGGCAGGTTATGGCCGCTATCCCATACATTCGATACCATCTCCCAAAGCGGCATCATAAAGCCGCTTCTTTTTTTGGCAACATATCCGCCGGTTTTATTACACCACAGGCATATGCTGGCCCAGTTCATCCCAAGCGGGCGTGCCGATGCCGGCCGCATCTATGAGCTGCTGGAAGTCGTCATACAGGCGGCGCATCTCGTCCTTGGCGTTCATCGCGTGGTCGCTGGCGGCGAGACGCCCTATCGGCGTCATGGCGAGAAACTTGATGAACCTGTAGCATTTGCGGCGCTGGCTGCGCACGAAGCCGACATCCTCCGGCGGCACGGGCACGCCGCTGGCCTCCAGCACGCAGTAAGCCTCGTCCATCGCATCGATGGCGCGGTTTAACAGCGCCTTGTCCCGCGCGGCGCGCTTCAGTTTGCCGTCCACGGCGTAACACACCATGGCGAGCGGCAGCACGAACGCGGCGTGGCTTTTCAGCCAGGAGTCCATGTCGTTGCGCGGAGCGAGCTTCATCCGCGTACCCTCCAGCGTCTGGGATAGCAGCGCGACCATGGATTTATCGCCGCCGATGCTGCCCGCTGTCAGTTTGCTGCCGCCCATGTGGATGCTGATGATCCTGCCGTTCTCACGCCGTCCGCCCGAGGTCTGGAACGCGAACGCCACGCGCCTCGGCCCTTCGCTGTGCATATTGATATACCGCTCGGTGCCGGCGGCGTCCAAGTTGTTGCCCACCAGCACGATCAGCGGGTCGCCCACGTTCGCGGCCAGCGCAGGCAGCACTTCGTGCAGCTGGCTCACCCGCATCACCACGAATATGATGTCGTACGCGTCGTCTGGAAGGAGCGTGTCTGTCAGGCTGACGGTGTCGCGCGTCGTCCGGCACTGCAGCCAGTGATGGATCACCACCCCCTTCTGCTTCAGCTCCTCCAGCCTTTGCCCCCGCGCCAGCAACGTCACATGGTGGCCGTTTCGGTGCAGCGTGTGCGCGAGCAGGCTGCCCAGCACCCCCGCACCGTATACGAGTATATTCAAATCGGATTCCTCCCGGATCTCTCGAAGTTAGTTCGCGCTAACACTATACGTTTCTTTCCGGCCGGTGTCAACCACATATGTCCATTATGCGCCTGCCGTTGCTGCATTATGACAGAAAGGTCTGCAGTAGAGTATCCGAGGCTTACAGGCTCAGCCGCATCTTCTCTGAGCGCCCATGCTGCAGAGCCAGCGTATCACCAGCGCCTGTCCGGCGGGCGAATTCCAGTCCGCCTCCAGCGCGGCATGGCACTTTGCTCCGTGCCCGCGGCGTTCATGGTGGCAGAAGCGGCATTCCAGCGGCTCCAGCCCCGTGCCGAACAGCTCGCACAGGCCGCGCTTCAGAAAGCCGCAGCCCGCGCCGCTGAATTCGCGCAGCGCCACTCCGCCCTCACAGCCCTGCAGCGCCGGTGACAACACTCCGAAGCTCAGCTCCGGCGACATCTCCAGCATCATGCGGCCCGCCAGCCCGGCGTCCAGCGCGCGCTGAGCCTCCTGCACCGTCCACCAGCCTGGACGCATACAGTACGCGGTGCATATACCGCAGCTGCACGGTTCCGAGGGTGGGAACCTGTCGATGAGCGACCGTTTGTCTCGCATAAACGCCGCCTCCACGATTCAGCCTGCAGCAATACCACCGCAAGCCGCATAACCTTCACCATATTGTGGCAATATTAAGTTAAATTATACATCCATTAATATATATTGTAAATATAGCACAGTATAATATTGTGTGGATTCCGCGCATAACATGTAACAAGCTTCAAGTTCTATAGGTTTCCACCAGATGATCTCATTTATTATCCGCCGCCCCATCGGGCGGTTATTTTTTGTTGTGTTGCGGATATTAACACCAAAGCGACAGGAGGCAAACAGGCATGAAGAGATTGCTATACATATCCGCCAACACCAAGCCGGAGGAGATGTCGTCCAGCAGAACGGTGGCGCGGATGCTGGTGAACCGGATACTCGCCAAATCGCCGGACTTGGACGTGGAGGAACTGGACCTGTATGAAGCGCACATACCGCAGTTGAAGCACGCATATCTGGCAGGGCGCAACGCGCTGGTGAATGATGAGGCAAAGAGTAAGCTCAGTTCTGAGGAGCAGCGGGAGGTAGACCGCATCAATGCGCTGTGCGACCAGTTCCGCAGCGCCGACGTGTACGTGCTGGCCGCGCCGATGTGGAGCCTGTCATTTCCCCCGCCCGTCAAGGAATATCTGGACTGCGTGATACAGGCGGAAAAGACCATCACCTTCGACAATGGCAACAAGCCGCACGGGCTGCTGGCCGATAAGCAGCGCTCGTTCGTGTACGTGCAGTCGTCCGGCGGGCACATACCGTGGCTGGTGCGCCCGGCACTGAACAAGGGGCTGAACTACGTGCACGACATCGTGCGCTTTCTTGGCATCAGCATGTTTGAGGAGCTGCTGGTGGACGGCACCGGCACCACGGAAGAGGAACAGCAGGAAGCCATCCACAAAGCCATCGGCAAAATTGACGTGGTGCTGGCTAACATACTGTATTAACGCGCCATGGCAAACGCTGCGCCAGACACGAAAGGCACCAGCCACACCGCCCACACCACGATGCTGAAGCGGTGAAAGCGCACCTTCGTTTCCGTGCTGCCGTGCGCCAGCGCCCACGAGGCCCATACTGCGTGCACCAGCATCAGCGCGATAGCCAGCACGCCGGTGACGCCGTGAAAGTTGAATCGGAACCCATCGTCTGCGAGCCCGCTCATCAGCGTGGTGCCGGCAGTGTCAAAAGCAAACCCGGCCCAGAACATCGCCAGATGCCAGCCTTTGAGCGTTCTCTGTATCCTCTCGCCCCACACGCCGACGGTGTAGAACACCAACGCCAGCGTGATGGCGGTGACAGCAAAAATCAGCACGAGCTGTATTCCTCTTTCAGCGGATCTCCTTCACCC
>JAEWWC010000201.1 GCA_023396555.1 Bacillota bacterium | reverse complement strand
TCAAGCTGCGCGTCCGTCAGTTTATCAATACTGATGCCCATGGCCTCCAATTTCAGAAGCGCCGCCTGCGCGCTGAATTCCTTGGGCACGCTATAAACTCTGTTTCCCAATTTTCCCCGCATCTGTGCCAAATATTTCAGCGACAGCGCCTGAATCGCAAAACTTAAATCCATGATCTCCGCGGGATGCCCATCTCCGGCGGCCAGATTGACCAGCCGTCCCTCAGCGATGAGGTAAAGCGTTTTTCCGCCGATCTCATACGCCATGATGTTGTCACGGGCGATATAGCTTCTTTCAGCCAGCGCTTCCAGCTGTGCGGTATCGATTTCCACGTTAAAGTGGCCGGCATTCGTCAGTATCGCGCCGTCCTTCATCATGGAGAAATGGCGCGGCGCGATCACGCCGCTGCAGCCCGTTACGGTGACATAGATGTCGCCCTGAAGCACCGCTTCGTCCATCGTCATCACGCAATAGCCGTCCATCACGGCTTCCATCGCCCGTATCGGATCCGTCTCTGTGATGACGACATGGGCGCCCAGGCCTCTGGCACGCATCGCAACACCTTTGCCGCACCAGCCGTAGCCGGACACCACCACGGTCTTGCCCGCGATCAGCAGGTTTGTGGTGCGCATAATGCCGTCCCAGACCGACTGGCCAGTGCCATAACGGTTGTCGAACAGGTGCTTGGCGTCCGCGTCGTTGACGGCAATTACCGGATAACGCAGCGTACCCGCATTGTCCCGCGCTCTCAGGCGCAGCAGGCCCGTCGTCGTTTCCTCGCTCGCGCCGATCACATTCGTGAGCTTATCGGTATCCCGCGTGTGCAGCGCTTCCGAGAGATCAGCGCCGTCGTCCAGCACCAGATGCGGCTTATGTTCAAGCGCCATCGTAATGTGGTGGTTATACTCCTCCTCCGTTGCAGCATGCCACGCGTATACCTCCATGCCGCCCGCGGCCAGCGCTGCCGCGATGTCGTCCTTGGTGGACAGAGGGTTAGAACCGGTCGCCGCCATCTGCGCCCCGCCGGCCTGCAGCACGCGGCACAGATATGCCGTCTTGGCCTCCAGATGGATGGAAACGGATACGCGAAGCCCTTCGAAAGGACGTTCCTCTTCAAACTGGCGGTGCAGGGCGGACAGCACCGGCATGTGCTTTTGCACCCACTTGATCTTCATCTCGCCTTCTGCCGCGCGGTTGATATCTCGGATTTCGCTCATGGCTGATACTCCTTCACGATGCCTTTCAGGTATTCCGAAAAGCCGTCCTTCAGGTCGTCACGGCGCAGGGCAAATTCGACGGTGGCTTTCAGAAAGCCCAGCTTGTCACCCACATCGTAACGCTTCCCCTCAAACTCAAAAGCGTATATGTCCTGCATGCCGCCCAGCGTGTTCAGCGCATCAGTTAGCTGAATCTCCCCGTTTTTGCCCGGCTGCTGCTTATCCAGTATGCCGAATATCTCCGGCGTAATGATGTAACGCCCCAGAATAGCCAGATCAGAAGGTGCATCTTCTACAGCTGGCTTCTCGACCAGACCGGCGGCTTTATGCAGACGTCCGTCACACTTGCCGTTTATGGGATTGATAATGCCGTACTTTGAAACCTCGCTGCGTTCAACGCGCTGTACGCCCAGCACCGAACTGCCGCAAGCTTCATATACCTGCATCAGCTGGCCGATGGCCGGCACGCCAGAGTCTACAATGTCGTCGCCCAGCAACACGGCAAAAGGCTCGTTGCCCACAAACGACTGAGCGCAGCCGATGGCATGCCCCAAGCCCTTGGCTTCCTTCTGCCGCACATAAAAAACGTCGACCAGATGAGAGATGTCTTCCACCATACTCAGCAGCGACGTATTGCCTTTGCGCTTGAGTTCCGATTCCAACTCGTATGATTTATCAAAATGGTCTTCAATGTTACGTTTGCCGCGTCCGGTGATGATGAGTATGCTTTCGATTCCAGCGTTGATGGCTTCTTCCACAATATACTGAATGGTAGGTTTGTCGACGATGGGAAGCATTTCTTTAGGCTGGGCCTTGGTGGCCGGCAAAAACCGGGTACCCAGGCCTGCGGCGGGTATGACAGCTTTTCTGATTTTCACGATGTTCCTCCGAATGCTTACTGACTCTCAATTATACACTATTGCGATTGTTTAATGTTTACATTTTCATTAACATTAAGCCCCGCGCCTACGTGGGTTTGCAGCACAGAAGCTGACTGTCTGAAAGATACCTCGCTCAGCCGGGCGGCCAGCCCATTGCGCGCCCGCCCAGCAGATGGAAATGCAGATGGTCCACCGTCTGCCCACCGTCCTGTCCGGTGTTGGCGACGATCCGGAAGCCGTTGTCCAGCCCCTGCGCGGCGGCGATATCCCGCGCAACGCGGAAGATATGCGCGACGGTGTCAAAATCTCCGTCTTCCAGAGCCGCGACGGATGCCACATGCTTCTTGGGTATGATCAGTATGTGTACGGGTGCTTTCTTGTCGATGTCATGGAATGCCAATACGCGTTCATCCTCATACACCTTGGACGACTGTATTTGTCCCGCACCGATTTTACAAAACAGGCAGTTCTCCATTATATTTCCTCCTCATTCGCCGAAAGCGGTCAGCCCTTTGACGCTTTTAAGCGTGACCATTTTCAGCTCATTCTTCTCCGCACTTGCAGCAACGCGGATATACCGCTCCGAGTATCCCTCCAGCAGTTCCGGATACTCCTGAGACGCTTCCTCAAACAACACGTCGGCAGGCCGTCCCAGTTGGCTGCTGATATACTCTGCTTCCAGCTTCTCACCCAATGTAATCAGCTCTCCGGCACGCCTTTTTGCAGTCGCTTTGGGCACCTTGGGCGATATCCCGCTGGCCTTTGTACCTTCGCGGACCGAATACGGGAACACATGCAGCCGTGAAAACGCGATGCGTTCCACAAAGCTCAGCGTCTCCGCGTGCTCCTCCTCAGTCTCCGCCGGAAACCCCGCGATCACATCCGTCGTGATGGCCGGAGCTTCGAAGCTCTCGCGCAGCTTAGCGACAAAACCCGCGTATTCCTCCGGCGTGTATGGACGGTTCATACGTTTCAGCACCGACACCGAGCCGCTCTGCAACGAGAGATGGAAGTGCGGGCACAAATTCTTCGCGGACGCGGCTTTGCGTATGAACGCCTCGTCCAGCATGCCCGGCTCGATGGAGCCCAGCCGTATGCGCGGTCCCACTTCGTTCAGAGCCAGAATCACATCTCCCAGCCCCATGCCGATATCATTATAGGACGCGATGTGTATGCCGGTCAAGACCAGTTCCTTCACACCTACTCCTGCCAGCGCTTCGGCTTCAGCCAATATGTCGCCGAATGCGCGCGAGCGCGAACGCCCTCGTACGTACGGGATGATGCAATAGCTGCAAAAGCAGTTGCAGCCCTCCTGTATCTTGATGATGCCACGCGTCTTCTCGCCCGGCACACTGATGTGCATCGGTTCATAGCCGCAACCGGTCAGCGCGTGCGTCGCGTCGATCTGGCGACCACCCTCCAGCAGCTGCTCCGCGATGTCCACGATGCGCGCGCGATCGTCGGTACCCACCACCGCATCCACGCCGTCCATCTCCAGCACTGCCGCTGCTGACTTCTGCGCCATGCATCCGGCCACGACCACCTTTCCGTTTCTCGCCGCCCGCCGTATCGCCGCGCGCGACTTCTTATCCGCAACGGCGGTCACGGTGCAGGTATTGATCACGACGATGTCCGCGTCGCTGCCGAACTCCACCGTCTCAAAGCCGCGCTGCTCGAACAGTGACTGCATATATGTCGAGTCGTATGAGTTGACCTTGCATCCCAGCGTATAAAAAGCGACCTTTCTCAATACCGCATCTGCTCCTTGTCATAGAATACGGCGGACAGCACCGCGATGCCCGCCGTCTCGGTGCGCAGTATGCGAGGCCCAAGAGTCACGGAAACACCGCCGCTCTGGCGCATCTTGTCCACCTCGGCAGCCTCGAAGCCGCCTTCGGAGCCGATCACCACGCCGATACCCGTTTCGCCGCCCTGCAGCGCCTCCTTCAGTGAGGTCTTATGCTCCTCCTCCCAGCACACAATCAGCTTGCCGTGCCCGGACATACGTTTCACCGCGTCGTCGAAACGCAGTATATCGGAAACCTCCGGAATGATGCTCCGTCCGCACTGTTTGACGGCGGACAATGCCACCCGGCGCAGACGCGAGGCGTCCTCCGGCTTCTTCACGCAGCGCGCGGATATGAACGGTACGATGGCGCGCGCGCCCAGTTCCACTGCCTTTTGGACGATCTCCTCCATCTTGGCCGATTTGGGATACGCCTGATACAGCGTGACGGATACCTGCGGCTCCTTGGCATTCTGATACCGTGACAGTATTTGCGCCTCCACCGTTGCGCCCACCGCCGTTATGCGGCAGTCGAAGTCCATCCCCGAGCCATCGAAGGCCGTGAACGTATCGCCCGGCTGCATGCGCAGCGCATTCTTCATGTGCTTCGCTTCGTCGCCCGTAATGATCAGCCTGTCCTCTCCGATGTCACGGCTGTCCGCATAGAAGCGGGCCATCAGCTCTTCCTCGCGGCGATTGCGCGCCAGTCAGCCATTGCCAGCGTTTCGAGTATCTCGAAGCCG
>JAEWWC010000199.1 GCA_023396555.1 Bacillota bacterium | reverse complement strand
TTTACGGGTAGCAAGTAACAGCTTCTCGCGGGTGCCAGACCGTACCAACGCCCTTTAGGCGTAGCTAGTAATAAAGGGTTATACCCGATAAAGGAATACCCCCGGCTAGGCCGGGGGATCATTATTTACGCTGTTTGCTGACGCAGACCCTGTTCCGTCCTGTACTTTTCGCATCATAGAGCGCATTATTATTCAGCATTTGATCTTCTTCCACCTTCACGTGTATAATAAAGCTGACCCGATGGGACGAAACCATTTGCGAGGTGCCGATATGGATGCCCGTACCCGCTTATTCCGCAAACGCCAGCCGTATATGCCCGATGAGGATTTGTTTGTTAAGGCTGTACGCGAAAACCTGTCACACCATGCACAGCATTGCCCGTTCTACGCCGGTTTGCTGGCGCGGGAGGGTTTTGAGATACGGTCTTTGCAAACCTATGTCGACTGTGCTCGCATACCGTTGCTGCCCGCCTCACTCTTCAAATACCACGAAATACTCAGCCTGTCGCGGGACAGCATCCGCATCCACGCCACGTCGTCCGGCACGCAAGGGCAGAAAAGCCAAGTGTTCATCGACGACGATACGCTGCGGCTCGGCACACATATGGTGATGCGCTGCTTCGCGCATCACCGGTTGATCTCCCCTATCCCCGCCAATTACATCATGCTGGGCTATCAGCCCTCCGACGATAACGATATGGGTGCGGTGAAAACCGCTATGGGCGTTACCCGTTTCGCGCCCGCGCTGCACCGTGAATTTGTGCTGAAGAAAACGGCGGATGGTTATCTGCCAGATTGGTTCGGCGTTATGGCCGCGCTTCAGCGATACGAAAAGCAGCGACTGCCCGTCCGCTTCGTCGGCTTCCCCGCCTTCCTGCACCGTCTGCTCATAGCGTTGGAAAAAGAAAAGCTGACGCTCAGGCTGAACAGGCAGTCGCTCGTGCTGTTGGGCGGCGGCTGGAAGCAGTTCAGCAACGAGCAGATCGACAAGCAGCAGCTGTACGCCATGGCCGAAGAAAGGCTGGGCATACCGTCCGCGCGCTGCCGCGATTTCTACAGCGCGGTGGAACACCCGGTCGCCTATGCGGAGTGTGCGCATCACCATATGCACGTACCCGCATGGAGCCACGTGTTTATCCGGGATGTGGAAACGCTGGAGCCGCTGGGCTTCGACCAGCCGGGATTTTTGAGCTTTGTGACGCCGCTGGTCAATTCCGCACCGCTCACCAGCATAATGATGGGCGATCTGGCGGTGCTGCGCGACGGACGCTCCTGCGGCTGCGGTATCGAAGCGCCGTACTTTGAGGTGCTGGGCCGCGCGGGGACTTCCCCGCTGCGCAACTGCGCCGTAACTGCCGATTCTCTTATGAGGTGAATGATGAACCTGATCAACGGTGAAATTGTCAACGAGAAGGACTGCCGGGCGTTTCTTGGGCAACTGGACGGCTATGTCGCCGAAACGCTGGCCGCCGGATATCCCGACGCGGAACTGGTGATCAGCGCTGCCGATGCGTTATCCCGCAGCCTGACTCCGAAAGCCGCCGCGAAATGGCTGCCCGAAGACGGCGGCGCGGCGGCGGTATTGCTGGAGCAGGCGCGGCAGCACCTCAGTCGCGGTTATCTGGAGCGCAAGCTGGAGCTGGAACTGGGCGGCAGGCCGTTCGAATACCGCGATATCAGCGGAGGACGGCGGACGGCATACCGGCCTCTGGGCGTGCTGACGCAAATCGCTGCAGGCAACGCACAGGGGCTTCCCGCGTTCAGCGTGCTGGAGGGCCTGCTCACCGGCAACATCAATTTGCTCAAGCTGCCGGGCCACGACGATGGCCTTTCGACCGAACTGCTCCGCCGTCTTATTGAAATAGAACCGAAGCTCAAGAGGTACATCTGCGTATTCGACCTGCCGTCCACCGACGCCGAGGCTATACGAAGCCTGTTGAACGTATCGGATGCCGCCGTCGTCTGGGGCTCCGACTTCGCCGTTTCCGGCATACGCGCGCTCGCGCCGCCCCAGCTCCAGCTCATCGAATGGGGGCACCGGCTGAGCTTCTGCTGTGTGACGCGCCGCGGCGAGACGCCGGAAGCGCTTGCAGGCATCGCACGGGATATCTGCGAGACGGAGCAACTGGTCTGCAGCGCGCCGCAATGCGTATATTACGAAGCGGATTCGTTCGACGATCTTGTCGGGTTTGGCGGCCGGCTGGCCGAGGCACTTGAAGCTGCCGCCGCCGTTTTCTCGCCGCATACGCCCGATATGCACACCCGGGCCGAGATCACCGAGCTGTGCCTGCGCTCCTCCTGCGAAGAGCTGCTGGAACCAAAGAAGGTGCTGAAAGGCAATGGATACGCGGTGATCGTCTGTGGCGATCCGGAGCTTGCGGCCTCCCCCGGCTTTCGTACGGTTTGGGTGAAACCGATGAGTAGCGGAGCCTTCGACAGTGGTTTGCGTCAGCGGCACGGCTGGCTGCAGACGGCGGGTGTTGCCTGCGATTCGGATGAACTGCAGGACCTGTCCGAAAGGCTCTATCGGTGCGGCGTCTGCCGCGTGATGCCCTGCGGCAGCATGACGTCCAACGTATCCGGCGAGCCGCACGACGGACAGTACGCGCTCCGGCGATACATGAAAGCCATCACCTGTGCGCTTTAACTCAGTTGAGCTTCTTCAGGCTGAGCATCGCCGAAACGCCGCCTGCTGACAGCGAGGCTTCACAAACCGACGCAGAGGTCAGCACGAGACCGATGCGGTCCCCCGCCTGCAGGCGTGCCATCGTCCGGCCGCGGCACTCGCGGATGCCCGAAGACAATGCGAATACATAAGTGCCACCCAGCACCGGTTCATCGCCTGCGCGCAGCTCAAAAACCACCGGCGCGGAGGCATTTGCGGATACGCGCACATCGAACGTGATCTCATAATCCCCCGCATCCGCGACTTCCGCATAGGTGTCGCCCGCGTTGTGTCCGATACCGTTCAGGCAGCTGTGTGCGGCAAATCGGACAGGCACGGCGTCTCCGGGATGGGCTACAACCAAGCGCTGCGGTCCCTTGTGGTAAACGCAGCCGTAAGCGCTCAGGCCAGCTACCGGCTTCGCAAGTATCGTAGCGGGCGTATCCTCTTTTATTTGCGTCTCCGCAGCAGTTCCTCCGCGGGCAGGTTCCGTCGCTGAAGCCGTTTCCCCCGCTGCACTCATTTCCACTGCAGTTTGGACTTCCGCTAAGAAAACGCGCTCTGTATCCGCTTCCGGCATCTCCGGCGTGCAGAGGGCTGCGTCTTCCTCATCCCTCACTCCGTCCGTATCATCAACATAGCCCTCCCGTACGGAAAGCCAGTTGCTGCTCAGCGTGCTGGACAGCCGGCGGGAGCCGGTTGTTCTGCCGCCCGGGTATGTATGATATCGGAGAAAAGAATTGTTCATTTTGATTCCTCCTTAAAGTATCAGGCTTATGATTATCTTATTGAACAGAAATTCGAAATGTGAATGATAAGCAGCTTATAAATAAGAGGCCTGACTTTAGTGCAGACCTCTCTTTTGTTACGGACGCTGTTTGCGGCTGTTACCCGCCTTGGCATTGCCCGTCTTTTCATGCCCCTGAAGCTCCGGGACAGGCGACTGATCGTTTTTCGAAAAATGCTGGCGTTTGTTGCTCTCCGTCCCATGCGGCTCGCTGGGGTCCGGACGGCGCATTCCCGCTTTAGCCATGCTTTTGCCTCCTTGTCACTTGATACTTATATTATTGTCCAAATTGCAAAATATCACGTCGTGTCTCACCAACACTTGACAATTAAAAATTTTGTATATATACTGGCCTGTACTATTTGAAATGAGGCATAGTCAGTTGAACCACACAGAAAGAATGGGCAAGGCCCCTATACTGAAGCTTGTATTGCAATTCTCCATCCCCACAATCACAGCGATGATCGTCAACGCAATTTACAACGTCGTTGACCGGATTTTCGTTGGGCATTTTGTGGGCGAGGATGCTCTGGGCGGCCTGACCGTTTCCTTTCCGATCATGATCGTGGCTTTTGCCATCGGCGCACTTTTTGCGGTCGGCGGAGCGACGCTGGTGTCCATCAAGCTGGGCGAACATAACATTGAAGAGGCCAACAAGTATTATGGCAATATGACGGTGCTGGTGTTGATCTCCGGCCTTGCCATGACAGTGCTGGGAGAAATATTCATGCCGTCGCTGCTGAAGCTGGTGGGCGCTACCGAAACCAACCTGCCGTACGCACTCTCGTATATGCGTATCATCACTGCCGGCGTTGTGTTCCAGCTGTTCTCTTTCTCCATGTCGGTGATGATCCGTACCGAAGGCAAACCGGTTTACTCTATGGTCAGCCAGATCGCCTCCGCTTTTACAAACATTGTGCTGGATTATCTGTTTATCGGGCCGCTGAACATGGGCGTGGAAGGTGCTGCGCTTGCGACCATCCTCGGCCAGATCGTGGGCTTTGTGATGCTGTTCCACTACTTCTTCATATCGAAGAAGAGCATGTTGAAGCTAAATAAAGAAAATATGCGGCTGCGTCTGTCGCTCTTCAAAAAGATATCCGTCATCGGCGCATCTTCGTTTATTATCAACCTTGGGACGGGCATATCCGCTTCCTTCACCAATGTAGCGCTCCAGCAGCACGGCGGCGACGCGGCCATCACTTCCTATGGCGCGATCAACAGTCTGGTGACGCTCGTGCTGATGCCCATCATCGGCATACTGCAGGGGGTCGCGCCCATCATGGGGTTCAACTATGGCATGCGGCAATACCCGCGCGTCTGGCGAACGCTTTGGACAGGTATCGCCTTCGGTTCCGTCTTTGCCATCATCATGTTTGTATTCATGGAGACATTCCCAGAAGCGGCCTCATCGCTGTTTCTTGACCCGGCTTCGCCCACGATGCAGCTTTGCGCAGCGGGTCTTCGGCTACAGATACTGTTCATGCCCATACTGTCCATCAGCGTACTGTCCACCGCCTATTTTCAGTCCACAGCGCAGGGCGGCAAGAGCCTCTTTATCAGCACGATGAGACAGGCGCTCACCGTGGTCATGGTGCTGACACTCCCGTATCTCTGGCAGCTCAATGGCGTGTGGCTGGCATCCCCTGTCGCAGAATTCACGATGATATTCGTATCGCTGATCATGCTGTTTGCGGACTGGCGCAAACGGACAAAGATGCCGCTGCCGGAGCCGGCCGGGCCTGCCCCGCAGCAAGACGTTGTTTACTAATACCAAAGAAACGCCGACAATATCGGCGTTTCTTAATTGTGAGGGAATTGCGTCTATAAGTTTTTAGTACGCTTTTATACTGTCTGGTCGCTCAGCTTAATCACAAAACACCCGCGCCATTTGACCGTATACATGACCTCTTCGTCGCAGGAATCCAGACAAGTGGGCGCCATTCCGCTGCTTATGTTGTTAGCCACGGCAAAATCGTCTACAGTGACATCCTCGATTTCGGGTATGTTGTCCAGTGAGCTGCCGCCGCCCACGGATACATCCACATGCAGGCTTCCCGAGCCGGATACCCAGCCCAGCGGTGTCACCGACTCCGTGACCACGCACGAGGATGCAAGGTTGCCGACATCTTCGTTGAAACCCGCTGTCTTTTCCTCCAGCCTGTATCTGATATCGCTTTGTATCACCGGGTAAGCGTTGCAAATGTAATATATTGTCCCCATCACATGATAGATGACTGTCCGCACCGGCCCCACATCCGGTACCTCCACCGTTTCCATCTGCCCGACGACGTTCAGCTGGCTTTTGTCGAACAATATGCTTTTAACGCCCTGTGGTTCCGACCATGTTTCGTCCAGAATGAAAGGCGGCTGAAGCTCCGTGGTCGCGCAAAACGGGATTCTGACTTCTGCCATATCATAAGCCTCCTCTATCTAATAAATGGCTTTTGATTAATCCATTTCATTTTTATATTATTCTGTGAAGCTTATTATGTGACATAAGTACACCGGCGAAGGACAGCCCGTACAGCAAAGGCAGGGAGTTGTCCCTGCCCTTGCGCGCCCCACATTAAGTTGCCACGGAGCTTATATAAAAGAGCAATCAAGTTGGAGGGTGATCGCTCTTTATACCGATTTGCCATCCGGCA
>JAEWWC010000169.1 GCA_023396555.1 Bacillota bacterium | reverse complement strand
TTACGGGTAGCAAGTAACAGCTTCTCGCGGGTGCCAGACCGTACCAACGCCCTTTAGGCGTAGCTAGTAATAAAGGGTTATACCCGATAAAGGAATACCCCCGGCTAGGCCGGGGGATCATTATTTGCCGCGGCACAATAAAAGGGCCGAACAGGCCCTCTTTTAGGTTATAGATATATGGTCTAAGACCGTGGAGGCGCTGCCTCCACACCACCGCCAAAGGGATTTATCCCTTTGGAATCCATCGGAGAAATGCCTCGTGAGGCATTTCTCATTCAGCTATTTTGTATTGTGAATTCCACAATGATCGTGGAAGCCTGTTTGCTTTACACTTGCTATTACCGGATGAAGTTGGTGCGCACCTTGGGCTCGCGGACCGGCATATCCACCACGCCCTTGCCCGCCTCAATCAGCTTCAACAGCCACGCCATGTTCGCGGCCATCGTGCGCGCGGTCTGCATGCCCTCGCCGTCCTCCAACGCCTCACCCGCCTTCGCGCCGTGTATCGCGTTCCAGTAGCTGGACGACGCCACCGGCATCTCGGAAATCGTGAAGTAGTGGTTCAACTGGTCGAACGCGGCCACACCGCCGCCGCGCCGCAACGCCACCAGCGCCGCGCCCGGCTTGTAGCGCATCAGGTTGCCGTTCGCCCCCGACACGTAGAACGCGCGGTCGCACAGCGCCTTCATCGTGCCCGCAACGCCCGCGTAATACACCGGCGCGCCCAGTATGATGCCGTCTGCTTCCTTCATCTGCTGCACCAGCTCGTTGACACCGTCGTCGAAAGCGCCGCAGCGTTCGTTCTTGTTCTTCGCGCACAGGCCGCAGCCGATGCAGCCGTGTATCCCCTTGTGGCCCATGTGCACGATCTCGCACTCGATGCCCTGCTGCTCCAGCACGTCCGCCGCTGCTTTGAGCGCGTGGTATGTGTTGCCCTCCTTGTGGGGGCTGCCGTTTATCGCCAATACTTTCATCATATACCTCCAAAACTTTTCTGCCTATACTATACGGCATTTCTATGAAACGGGCAACGCCGGTATGTTCGGTTTAGGAGATTGTAGAAAGAAACAGGCAATTTGTATGAAATATTTCCTGTCACGGCAGTGGCACTGCCTGTTCAGAAAATGATAATAGCATTATAATAAAAAATACCACAAGAATCCAACAGAAATTATATACAAAAGGAGGCTGATCATATGAAGAAAATGCTTGTTTTATATATAATGATTACAGTCCTTATTTTTACAGGATGCGCAGCCGAAAAGGTTGATAAAACTCAATCCGCTGAAACTACATCTCAATTAATAGATATTAAAACTGATAATGAAACACCGTTTGAATACAGTGAATCGAATGTGGTGGATATGGAGAAGTTCGGCCAATATCTTTTTCTTGACACGCTAATTAGCCTAAGCATAGTAAAACCCTATTCTCTGCTGCGCAATAACCACGGGAGATACTATACGGTCTATTTCACTGATGATCAGAGGATATGCTACGTTTTCTTTATAGAGGAAGACGGCCAATTATGCGTTGATTTCAGCTGGATTTACAGTAAAGACATGATATCGGCTGATGAATTTGGGGAAATCATGCAGCATCAGTTGGAAGGTGACGTGGATGAACTGCTTATTGATAAAGATAAAAACTTGATTTATTTTGGTTACTTGGGTTCAGCAGTATTATATAGGTCATCAATAAAGGAAGGAAAGTCGGTTTATCTGGATATGGATTATGATGGGAATATCAGAGTGGAGTTAATTAGCGATAACATTTACGATATTATACTGTCTAAGGATTACCCCGAGAACCTCATGACCGAGTAAGGAAACAGATTAGAAAAGTGTTATAAAGCCTGTCCATCCATTGCTGATGTTGACAGGCTTTTTTATATAACAACAAAAAGCAGATTTGCGTAATAGCTCCTCGCACAATGCTGGAAGAGTTGTTCTTCAAAGATAGTTGATGTCGAACGTCTTGTTGGTGATGAACAGGCACTCCACGTCCTCGTCCAGCCCGCCATGCGTCATCCCCGAGCCCTCTGCGAACCACACGAAGCTGCCCGGCCCGAAGTCGCCTTTGTCGGTGTGCAGCGTGCCTTTGAGCACATACATGCCGTGGGCGCAATGGTGCGTGTGCGGTGGCGTGACGCTGCCCTTGGGATAGAGTATCTGCTTGACGGACATGCCGGTGTCTTCGTCGGATATCAGCATCTGCTCGAAGGTGGTGTTGCCGGTGTTCTTGCTCACGTGCTTGTGGCGGGGCAGGTCGATGTCTTCGGCGCGTACGGCGGTGAATTCGTTCATGGTGTTCTCCTTTGGATGATATAACTGCATTATACACCCGGGGGAGAATGGCGGCAAACGCGGCATCATTATTTGTATGGAGAGGGCGCATATGGCAGGGGAATTGTGGAGAATGTCGAAGTATGGGGGAAGGAGAGAAGTAGAGGGACTAAAGTAGTTATTAATTAAGATAAGTAATAAGCTCCGATGAATAAATTAATAGTTTATTGAGGTGTATACATTGATGGATTATGACGAGAGATTTCTAAATGAGACTGAACTTAATCCTATTAATGCTTTTAATAATGCCTATAAGAAATCGAGTGATATAAAAGAAATTCAGAGTATTTTAGATGAAGTAAAAAGATATGATATATTTGATTTTCTAGCGAAACTCTCAGCGCTGAATCTTATTCCTGAAAATCAGAATAAAAGTATATTATTTGATACATTGGTAGCTTCGGTTCTTACATTAAATCGAAATGACTATACTTCGAAGAATAAGATGAGCAGCGGAAGATTTAGGAAAATTATTAATCGGCTTGGTAGTTTGGATTTAAAAAGTAGTATTGATCCTGTAGAAAATACTTTCATTGAAAATATAATGTTTTATGGTAATTATTATGTTTTTAATGGCATTAACTACAACCCAGGATATTGCCTTCAAAACATGATAAAAACCCTTATATCGCATGATGAGCATTTCAACCAAGATTTTCAAAAGTTAGCATTTAAATTAATTCAAGTCATACTTGTGATATCAGATTCTGTTGCTAATGGACTGCAGTGTTGCATAGACAATTTGGAGCATAAAGAAAATAGAGATATTATCATTCCGGGTAGTAAACTTGAACAAATAGCAAAAAATATAATCATTGACAACAACTTTATTAGAACAACATTACAAGACGATGTTTTAATGGAAGAATTATATTCGGACTTTGGCGAAGGAAATTTTGAGAAAGCGTTAACCCCTGAACAGCAAGAATTTTATAACAAGCCTTTCATAAAATTAGACAAAGATAACTCAATTATATTAAATATATCTTCGCTTGCTTCATTTGCAGTTCATAAAGTCATCTGTTTAGCTGATAAATATAATCATAAATCAGAACTCATAAATTTTTACAATGCGTCTATTTGGAAAGACTGCCTCAGATCTTTTAATAACTTAGGGCATTCAAGAATTACAGAAGATATGGGAATAGAATTTTACGAGAGCAATAATTATAAAGAAGTATTACTTAATGTATTTAATAATCAGGTAATGATTGTTACTTGTATAAATGATGATGGTACAGATTATTCCTACAAAACTATGGGCGGAAAATGTCCAAGTGATAAATTTGGAGAACTAATAGAAAAAAGATTATTGTATTTATATGAAAAATTGCATCTTCAAAATATTAAAGATGAAGATATTTTTCATGTAGCGATTACGAATTCATTTGGTAGAGAAATATGGGCAGGATTTATAACAGATTTTTTCTATAAACCGCTTACAATTAGTCCTTTTGACCTTAGATGCATCTCTATTAATGAGAAACATAATTCAGCGTTTATCCCTAGGTACATTCGTGCAAAAAGTAAATTATGCTACTCACCAAATTTTTCTACTGAATTAAATTATATTGAAATATATGTTAATAATGATTATTCGTTTTATTTAAATGATAATTTTAACCCTAAGAAAAATAGCTTATTCATTGCTCCGGGAGATTCAATCGATTATATAATAAAAGCAACGAAGAAACAAAAAAGACATTTAGTTAAATCTTTTAATGAATCATATTTTACAGAGGTTGTATTAAATGATGAAGAAAGAGAGATATATGCTAATATAAACTACAATAGACCGAGAATGTCATTGTATATTAAGCTCAATAATGTGAGTGTATGGGTTTATTGTCCTGAAGCTAATTCAATTGAAGAATTAAACTTATATTATCCCCTTGTAGATACGATCTCTTTTTGGTTAGCAGAATGCAAGAAAATTCTAGAGATTGGTGATTTTATTTTTGATATCGTTAAGCTTAAGATTGAGTTAACAGGGGATCCTCACGATTATTATTTTGAATCTAAGGAGTCCTATACTCTAGAAGAAAAGATTAGTGTTGAAGTGGACGGCAACGAAATAAAGCTGATTTGGACGCCGGAAGCCTTTAGGTTATTCAATTCAAAGGACAATATAATAGAAAAACAATTAACTGAGTTAATACTGAGGCAACTTGAATCTTTTAATTTAGGAGATATTTTACAAGTCGAGAGTTTGGAATATATATTCGAAAATCCTTTAAAAAAGAAAATGTTCAATATTGATTATATTAAATATCCTTATTTAAAACCATTACATGATAAAAGATTCCGTACAATAAAAGCTGAAGACGAGAATGAATTATTGGATGATATCGGAAGTGCAGTATTAGCATCTGGAAAATGGACATATGGAGTTATTAAAGATGAAGACAGAACCGTAGTAGCAAATTTCGTAGTAAGCTATTTATATGAAATGCTTCAAAATCAGGTCAAAGAATTACGACCGGATTTTTTTATTGAATTGGTATGCTCAGATCTTGAAAAAGCAATGTATAATCTTATGTTAACCCTAAAAAGATACGCCTATGATATTGCTTGTTATCCAGAAAAGCAAGAAAAAATACTCGAAGATTTTAATGAATTAAATAAATCCTCACGCGCAATGAAGTTTCTAGCTGAATACATAGCGGCATGCCCCCCCAACGGGTCGAAAATATTAGGAGAATGGCAGTATGAAAGGTTATTAGCTATATGTTCGTTGATAATTGATTGGGCATATAAAAATGATTTATTTTTCTATAGGATTTTCAATACACCAATAGAAATACTACAATCTGATAGAATCGGAATGAAACAAGATGAATTTAACAAACTAACAATACTAAATTCTGATGCTCGTGAAGAGCAATTGAATAGGATTTCAAGTCCTAGCCCAATAGAGAATTTACCGCAGACTGAGTTCCCCAATATTCAGCAAGAATTAAATGATGCATTTATTGATGAGTATTCATTCTCGTTTAACGATTTCAGCCAATGTATACTTGAATTCGTATCTTATGGGGATCTATCAGAAGTCGATGTAAAGAAAGCAGATAAAGATGAATTGATTACATCAATTATTGACAAGCTTCCAAATCTATCGAGAGAAAAGGTCGAAAAGATAATTAAATGCATTTCTTTGTCCATAAGAGATGATTATTTAAAGCCAGAGCCGCCACTTAGAAAAGAGGATGTTTATCCTTGGAGGTTTAATAGGGAGCTATCTTTTACAAGGAGGCCTGTTATAATCCGGAATAATGAGGTGATATGGGGAAACAGGCAATTATTTCACATGCTTATGTTTACAATCGATCTAATATATGAAGGCAAGCTAAAAACAAGGGGGAGAAAATTAACTGAACTTATCGGGAAAATAAGCAATAAGCGCGGTAGAGATTTTAATAACAAAGTATATAACAAGATTATTGGCATCCATGGGCTTATTGTTGATAAGAATCTAAAAAAAATAAACCACAAAAGTATAGCCGATGATCATGGAAATACATTAGGTGATATAGATCTATTATATATAGTCTTAGATAAAAAACAAATAGTGGTGGCTGAAGTTAAAGACTTTAATTTTTCAAAAAGCCCCTATGAAATGGACTGTGAGTATAGAAATATGTTTGTGGATGACGGAAATAAAAAGTGCTTTGCTACTAGGCATCATAATCGTGCGATATGGGTAAAGAACCATATTGAAGACATTAAAGCACAATATCGTCTACAAGGGGATGGATGGGCCATAAAAGAAATCTTCATAGTAAATGAGAGAATTATTAGTAATGCATTTTACGATGTAGGATATACAATTATCACATATGACAACATCTCCACATTGACCTTGCGAGGGGTATAGAACAATATGTCCGTTTTAGTTTAATAAGCTCTATTAGGTAAAAAGTTAAAAATGGAGTACCCATAGATAATAATATTTCTTGCGTGCAAGGTATCCCTTGTGGAGGCCTGTCCCAAAACCACGCGCGGCGGAAACGCCGCTTTTTGTTTTGCCGCAGTGTCAGTGCGCCTCCGCCGCCATCGCGTCGGCGCGCGTGCGGTGTACCGTGCCCGGCGGGTGCTGCGGCGGCGCGTAGATGGAGTAAACTTTGAGCGGCTGCCGCCCCGTGTTCACGAGGTTGTGGTAAGTGTTCGCGGGTATGATGAACGCCCAGCCGTCGCGTACCGGCTCGCGGAAATACATGTTGTCCGGGCGGTCGCCCATCAGCACCAGCCCCTGTCCCTGCTCCACGCGGATGAACTGGTCGAGATGCGGGTGCACCTCAAGGCCGATGTCCTCTCCGGGGCGCAGGCTCATCAGCGTGAGCTGCAAGTGCTGTCCCGTCCACATCGTGGTGCGGTAATTGTTGTTGCGTTTGGTCTCCGCGTCTATGTTCAGTGCGTAGGGCCACGGGCCGTTGTCCTTCTGCGGCACAGGCTGGCTTTCGAGGCCGTTGTGGCTGGACGGCATGTTGTTCCAGTTGTGCTGCGGTCGCACATAATCATTGTTGTACATAGCGATGCTTCCTTTCGTAAAAGGTCTTTTACTGCCATCCTATTCAGCCGAGGGGAGAATGCCACATGGAATTTTTACGGGGTCCCCGAAAAGACGAAGGCTTT
>JAEWWC010000132.1 GCA_023396555.1 Bacillota bacterium | reverse complement strand
GTATAGGCGGCATTCAAAACCGATTGACGAATGGAAGCCGGCGGCCACCTCGTCGGTTTCGGACGAGAAGCGGCCACCCCCCATCTTTTTGCTCATTCTATTTCCTTTGTTCGTCTAGGAGCGCCTTCACCTTGATCGGCAGGCCGAACAGGTTGATGAAGCCCTCCGCGTCCTTCTGGTTGTACACCTCGTCGCGGCTGAAGGTGGCAAACGCTTCGCTGTACAGCGAATACGGTGACTGAACGCCCGCAGCCACACAGCGGCCCTTGAACAGCTTGATCCGCACGTCGCCCGTTACCGACTGCTGCGTGGAATCCACGAAAGCGGACAGCGCTTCACGCAGCGGGGTATACCACTGGCCGTAGTAAACCATTTCCGCAAACTTGATCGCCACGCCCTGCTTGTAATGCAGCGTATCGCGGTCGATGGTGAGCGACTCCAACGCGCGGTGCGCCTCGTACAGTATCGTGCCTCCCGGGGTTTCATACACGCCGCGGCATTTCATGCCGACGAGGCGGTTTTCCACGATGTCGTCGATGCCCACGCCATGCAGCGCGCCCAGCTCGTTGAGCTTCTCGATGATGGCGACGGGGGAGAGCTTCTCACCGTCTACTGACACCGGCACGCCCTTATCAAAACTTATTGTCACATACGCGGGGGCATCCGGCGATTTTTCCGGCGGGTTACAGATCATGTACAGTTCGTCCTGCGGCTCGTTCCACGGATCCTCCAGATCGGAACCCTCGTGGCTTAAGTGCCACAGGTTGCGATCCATGCTATAGGGGCGTTTCTTGGACACGGGCAGCGGCAGGTTGCGCTCTTCCAGATACGCGATCGCATCTTCGCGGGAACGGATGTCCCAGATGCGCCAGGGCGCGATGATCTTCATCTCGGGCGCCAGCGCCTTGATCGTCAGCTCGAAGCGCACCTGATCGTTGCCCTTGCCCGTCGCGCCGTGGCAGATGGCGGTGCAGCCTTCCTTTTTGGCGACCTCAACCAGCCGCTTGGCGATGATGGGCCGTGCCATCGACGTGCCGAGCAGGTATTTGTTTTCGTATACTGCGCCCGCTTTGAGCGTGGGGTATATGAAGTCGGTGACAAATTCATCTTTTAAGTCTTCAATGTATAATTTGCTTGCGCCGCTCATGATCGCTTTCTCGTGAAGCGGCTCCAACTCCTCGCCCTGGCCGACATCCGCCGCCACTGCGATCACTTCGCAGTCATAGTTTTCCTTCAGCCACGGTATGATGACCGAGGTGTCCAGTCCGCCTGAATAGGCCAGCAGCACTTTTAATTTCTCCATTGCGTAACCTCTCAAAAAATTGATATTTATAATTATACAATAACGTGTATAAATATTCAATACCTTGTTTACAATTTGAGCTGTGCATTAAACAGCACTCGCAAAATGCATAAGAAGATTATAAAGATATAATTCGTAAATTTCAATGAACAATGTGTTTTTTTCGATTGCATTGAAAATGCATATATGTTACTATATAAAGCGATATTTTTTCAGATGGCGGCAGTGCCGCCTGTTATTTATGACGAGGAGGACAGGTACATTGGCGAAGGTGGAGAGCGCAGGCGCAAACAAGGTAAAACTGACGATTGAGGTTTCAGCGGAGGATTTTGCGGCGGCGCTGCAGCAGGCATACGTCAAAAACAAAGGCAAGTTTGCCGTTCAGGGGTTCCGCAAGGGCAAGGTTCCGCGGCCTATCATAGAAAGGAATTACGGGGAAGGCATATTCTTCGAGGACGCTTTTGAGATCGTGTTCCCGGACAGCTATTCCAAATCGGTTGACGAAACGGGCATCGTGCCGGTTTCCCGTCCGGAGATCGACCTTGAAAAGATCAGCAAGGAAGAGGGCGTCGTGTATACGGCTGAAGTGTTCGTGAAGCCCGAGGTGAAGCTGGGCGAATACAAGGGCGTGAAGGCTGAGGAGAAGAAAGCCGAGGTGTCCGATGAGCAGGTGGAAGCCGAATTGAAGCGTACGGCAGAGCGTAACGCCCGCTGGGTTGATGTGGATCGCGAAGCGCAGAACGGGGATAAGGTTGGCATCGACTATTCGGGCAGCGTGGACGGAGTTAAGTTTGATGGCGGTACTGCCGATAATCAGGTTATAGAGCTGGGTTCGAACACTTTTATACCCGGTTTTGAAGAGCAGGTCGTCGGTATGAAGAAGGAAGAGGAGCGGGACATTACCGTTACATTCCCCGAGGAATATCGTGCGGAGCAGCTCGCGGGCAAGGAAGCGGTGTTCCACATCGTGCTGCACGACGTGAAGCAGAAGGAGCTTCCGGAACTGGATGACGATTTCGCACAGGACGTGTCCGAGTTCGACACCATGGACGAATATCGCGCAGACGTGCACGCCAAGCTCCTCTCTCACGCTGAAGAGCACGCGAAGGAAGATACCGAGAACGCGGTGCTTGAAGAAGTAGTAAAGACCGCTGAGATCGATATCCCCGAGCCAATGATCGAGAACCAGATCGACCATCAGTTGCGGCAGCTGGAGTACAGCATGATGTATCAGGGTATCAAGCTGCAAGATTACCTGCAGATGACGGGCTCCAAGCTGGAAGACATTCGCGCCCAGTATCGTGAATCCGCCGAGAAGTCCGTACGGACGCAGCTGGTGGTGGAAGCCATCATGAAGGCTGAGAACATCGAGGCGACGGATGAGCAGATTGCGGAAGCGATCAAAAACCGTGCCGAACGTGCGAAGAAAGATGTCGAAGAATACGGCAAGACGTTGAGCGACGACGAGCGCGCGTATATCAAGGATAATCTCGCGTATGATAATACGGTGACTTTCCTGGTTGAAAATGCGAAGCTGACGGCGCCCAAGAAAAAAGCCAAAAAGCAAGCCGCCGGGGAGGAAAACACTTCCGGCGAATAGAATAGTATAGTGATATACGGATTAGGAGGATACTATGGCGTTGGTACCATTTGTAATCGAGCAGACTAGCAAAGGCGAGCGCAGCTATGATATTTATTCGCGTCTGCTTAAGGACCGAATTGTGTTCATCACCGGCGAGATAGACGATACCATGGCCGATCTGGTCGTGGCGCAGCTCATATTTTTGGTGGCGGAGGATCCGGATAAGGATATCTTCCTGTACATCAACAGCCCTGGCGGCTCCGTGACCGCAGGCATGGCCATATTCGATACGATGCAGTACATCCAGTGCGATGTCAGCACCATCTGCATCGGCCTTGCGGCTTCCATGGGCGCGTTCCTGCTGGCTGCAGGCGCCAAGGGCAAGCGGAAGTGTCTGCCCAACAGCGAGGTCATGATCCATCAGCCCTCAGGCGGTACTCGGGGGCAGGCGACGGACATTGCGATCCACGCCGAGCACATCATCGCGACCAAGAACAAGATGAACGCTATACTGGCGGAGCGGACAGGTCAGCCTGTGGAGAAGGTGGCTGCGGATACTGAACGTGATAACTACATGACCGCTGAAGAAGCGCTCAAATATGGGATCATCGATGAGATCATTCCGCCCAAAGGCAAATAGAAACGAGGTGAATCTATGGCCAATTATGTGGACGATCAAAAACAATTGAAGTGTTCGTTCTGCGGCAAGGCTCAGGAACAGGTCCGGCGGCTTGTGGCCGGTCCGGGGGTCTATATCTGCAACGAATGCATCGAGCTCTGCAAAGAGATAATCGAAGAGGACTATCAGGACGCCTCGACGTTTGACATGGGGGATATCCCCAAGCCGGCGGATATCGTGGCGGCGCTGGACGAATATGTGATCGGTCAGGCGAGTGCCAAGAAAAACCTGGCTGTTGCGGTATATAATCACTACAAGCGCATCAATTCCGACATCAAGCAGGACGATGTGGAGCTGCAAAAGAGCAACATCGTGATGCTGGGACCTACGGGCTCCGGCAAGACGCTGCTGGCGCAGACGCTGGCGCGGATACTCAACGTACCGTTTGCGATGGCCGACGCGACGTCCCTGACGGAAGCGGGCTACGTGGGCGAGGACGTGGAGAACATCCTGTTAAAGCTGATACAGGCTTCGGACTACGATATCGAGCGCGCGCAGCGCGGCATCATCTACATCGATGAGATCGACAAGATCGCGCGCAAGAGCGACAATCCGTCCATCACACGCGATGTGTCGGGGGAGGGCGTACAGCAGGCGCTGCTGAAGATCATCGAAGGCACGGTGGCCAGTGTTCCGCCTCAGGGCGGCCGCAAGCACCCGCATCAGGAGTTCCTGCAGATCGATACGACCAACATTCTGTTCATCTGCGGCGGCGCGTTCGGAGGCCTCGAGAAGATCATCGAGCGGCGCATCGGGCGCAAGACGATGGGCTTCGGCGCGGAGGTCGTCTCCAACGAGAAGAAGGACCTCGGCGAACTGTATAAGAATATACTGCCGGAAGACCTCCTGAAGTTCGGGCTTATCCCGGAATTCGTCGGCCGCGTTCCGATTATCGTGACGCTGCACCAACTGGAGGAAGATGCGCTGGTCAATATCCTGACGCAGCCCAAGAACGCGCTGGTGAAGCAGTTCTCCAAGCTGCTCGAGATGGATGGCGTTCAGCTCGAGTTTGAGGAGGATGCTCTCAAAGAGATCGCCAAGCTCGCGATAGACCGCAAGACGGGCGCGCGCGGCCTCAGGGCCATTCTGGAAGCCATCATGCTGGATGTGATGTATGATGTGCCCTCCCGCAGCGACGTGAAGAAATGCGTCATCACGAAGGACACCGTCAAAAGCTCCAAGGTGCCCATGCTGATACTCGGCGAGAAGGACACCAAGCAGCAAAAAGCGCTGCCCAAGGCCAAGAAGGAAGGCCTCGCTTAAGGGATACAAACGCAATTAAAAAGGCGCCTGGGATTTATGCCTAGGCGTCTTTTTTATACTCTCATCATTCAACGAACATCACGTAGAACTGGCTGGTTTCATCCAGCTTTCCGTAAAACGTGTACTCGGTGCCGGCGTCGAGCTTGGGCGCTTCGCCGTAATAATAGCACTGGAGCTTGCTGCTTCCGGACACCAGTGAAAACTTCTGAGCGACGTCTTCCGTCGTCAGACTTTCCGGCTTGCCGGTAATCTTAATGCTGGTATCCGTCAGCGTCGCAGCGTTTTTCACAGCCTCGGCGATGGTCTTTTTCTGCGCCTTGGGAGAGAAAACGCTGAATTCAGGCAGGTACTCTACGGCGATTTCGACGATGCTGTTCGTCTTATCCGGACTGGCTGCTGTCAGCTTGACGGTGTACAGCCCGTATTCGCTTACGGTGCACGCCGCGGAGAACGCGCCGCTTTCCGACACCAGCCCGGCAAACGTTTTACCGTTCGTCTCGGCGCTGAGCGTCGCGCCTGCTTCCGTCGTACCGCGGCACTCGAAGGAGGCAGCGTATACGCGCTGGTATTCGGCTTCGGGCTCCAGCGTGGTCTGGGCGTCCTGCTGCGTGACGGTGAAGCTGTCCTTAACGGCCTGACGGCCCGGTTGTATCACATCAATTGCGAAGATGTTGTCGCCGTCGGACGCCAACTTGAGATCCACGCTGAGTTTGCCGCTGTCGTCCACCTTGTCCGTATAGTTTACGTTGTTGATGAACACGGTGGATTCCGGCGCGACAGTGACGGATAAAGCCACGACGTCGGAGGTGGAGGATGAACGCGTCTGCAACGGAGCTTCGCGCTTGTACTCGGAACGGACCAGATACAGATCGAAAGGCTCCACGGTGTATTTCTGAGTCGAGGAGGCAAACGTGATATCGAAGTTCAGCGTCTCCGTCTTGATGGAGTTGTCGTATGTTACAACGCCGAGCGCCAGCGCGATCTTTTCATCGGCAATAGTAAACACGGCTTTGCCATCCTCCAGCGAAAACTCGTCGCCTGTCTGCGAAACGCGAACTACGGTGGCACCTGCGGCAGTCACAGTGAAGGTGTGGGCAGGCGCGCCGCTCTCGGTTGTAGCTTCAGCAGTGGAAACGTCTATCCCGCTGGCAAGGGAAGCGCTCTCGTCCAGTTCAATTTTGCCATTAGTAATCTCGCGTATAAAGGCTGGATAGCCGCCGTAAGTGGTCTGCACGTAACGATTCAGGAAAAAGAATCCGAGAAAGATGGCTGCCGCAAGCATAGCCCACAGTAAAATAGCAGCAGGTGCAGGCAGCTTTTTCAGGCTGATATTTTTAGATGTGGCGCCGGCCTGCTTTTGCTGGGATCTGTAACGTCGCTCAGGCTCTTCCTTAATGTCACTGGCTGTGAGACCGGTGTCAGCAGCGGAATAGGAAGAGGATTCAGAAAGAATATCAGACTCGGCTTTGTGGTCTTTGTCATGTGATGACCTTGAACGGGCGGAACGGGAGGTGAGTTCATCCGCTTCTTTGAGCAGTTGAGCCTCTGGAGTGGTTGTAGAAGCATTCAGCTCCTCAAGCTCCAGCCATTGTCTTTCACGCGCACGGCGCGCCATCCGCGTGTCCGCCTGAGGTTCGATAATGTCATCCGGTATATTGGGCGGACTATTTTTTTCTGTCTCAAGCCCAGAAAGCTGGATATCCGACATGTCCGGCAAAGAGGACGCCGGAAGACCGTCAAAGTCGTCTGCCTCGGCAACCGATGGGACTTCTTCAAAAGTATCTTCCTCCGGTGTTTCGCAAAAAGGCCCTTCACCGGGCAGATCCTCGTTATAGACGATCAGGTGGGGGCGCTCGGCTTTGGGAGGAGTTGCGCTGATATTTGGGGGGATGAAACTGCTTCTGACCTGTATGACCTCGACCATAGCGCCGCATCTGGGGCAAAGAACGTCTATATTGCTGAGCTTATTGCCGCATTTAGGACACCTTTCCATTCCGACCCTCCACAGTTTGAAAAAAAGATTAAAGATTATCGCAATCCATGTTATGATAACATATTATAACCGATTTGGGCGCGGGAGGCACTAACTTTTTGCAAATTTATCTTGACAACGCGGCAACGACCAAACCGACGACGCAGGCCGCTATGCAGCGGCACTTAGAGCACGCCTGGTACAACCCTTCAGCGGTGTACGGGCAGGCTGAAGCGGTATTCAAGGAGATCAGGCAAGTGCGGCAGCAGCTCGCCGCCGCCGTGCGTCTGCAGGGAAGCTGTGTATTCACATCCGGCGGTACGGAAGCGAACAGCCTTGCAATATCATCATATGGAAAACGCGGCGCGCATATGATCACAAGCGGCATCGAACACCCCAGTGTGTACGAAACCTGCCGGTATATGGAGCAGAGCGGCGTACGTGTGGATTATGTGAAGCCGCGGAGTTTCAATATTCACTCGGAGGATGTCGCCGCTCTGGTGACAGAAGATACGGCACTCGTCAGCATGATGCATGTTAACAACGAGACGGGCGCGCTGAACGACATCGCTGCGATCGGCAGGGCGGTCAAGGCGAAGAATCCAGCAACGGTAGTGCATGCGGACGGCGTTCAGGCGCTGCTGAAAACCAACGTGGACCTGAGCGCAGGATATATCGACTGTTACACGGTGAGCGCGCACAAGATACACGCGCTGAAAGGCACCGGCGCTTTGTTGACGCGGCAGGGCGTGCCGCTGAAGCCGATGCATCTCGGCGGCGGGCAGGAGCAGTCGCTGCGCGCAGGCACCGAGAATACGCTCGGCATCATGGCGTTCGGCGAGGCGTTGGAGGAGATCAACCGGTTCGAGGAGAATTATAAGCAGGTTGAGCAGCTGCGCGAAGCGTTTGTCGCGGGCGTGACGCGGATAGACAACTGCATCGTCAACACACCCGAGCGGTTCGTGCCGCATATCGTCAGCGTATCCTTCGAGGGCGTGCGCGGCGAGGTGCTGGCGCGTGTGATGGGTGAGAAGGGCATCTGCATTGGCACCGGGGCGGCCTGCTCGCGCGGCAAGCTCAGCCGCGTGCTGCTGGAATGCGGCGTGAAGCGGTCGTTCGCGGAGGGGACGGTACGTATCAGCTTCTCGGCGCATAATACATTGGAAGAGGTCGCGGTGTGCCTCGAAGAGCTCAAAAGCGCCGTGACACAACTCAGGAGGTTTGCAAGGAAATAACATGGACAACGTGATCATCATCCGGTATGCGGAGATACACTTAAAAGGGCTGAACCGCCCGTTTTTCGAAAAAGCGCTGGTGCGCAACGTGGAGAGCGCGCTGGCTCCGGTAGAAGGCGCAGTGGTGCGCCGCGGTGCGAGCCGCGTGTACGTGGAGAATGTCCCGGACGACAAGCTGGATGCCGCCTTAGACATTCTGGGGCGCGTATACGGCATCCATTCGTACAGCCCGGGGCTCAGGCTGCGTCAGGACTTTGACGCGGCTGCGTCGGCGCTGGCCGACATGGTGGCCATGGAGCGGGTGAAGCTTCCACAGGAAACGGTACTGTTCCGCGTGGAGGCCAAGCGGGCGGACAAGCGTTTTCCGATGAAGTCCAATGAGATCGCGGCGGAAGCGGGCGGCGTGATACTGGACCGCGTGCCGGGTCTCAAGGTGAGCCTCGAACATCCGGAGCTGACCGCCTACATCGAGATTCGGGAGCAGGCTTACTGCTATACGCGCGTGCTGCCCGGCCCCGGCGGCATGCCGGTGGGCTGCAACGGACGCGTGGCGCTGCTGCTGTCGGGCGGCATCGACAGCCCGGTGGCGGGCTGCATGATCGCCAAACGCGGCGTGGCGCTGTCGGCGGTGCACTTCGAGAGCTTCCCGTACACCAGCGAGAAGGCGCTGGAGAAGGTGCACGATCTAGCCAAACTGATGGCGCGCTACACCGGAGCCATCAAACTGCATACCATCCGCTTCACGGATATACAGATGACGCTGTACGAGAAGTGCCCGCCGGATTATCTCACCGTGCTGATGCGCCGCTTCATGATGCGTATCGCGGAGCGCGTTGCGGCGGCGGATAAATGCCAGGCGCTGGTGACGGGGGAGAGTGTGGGGCAGGTGGCCAGTCAGACGCTGGAGAGCCTGCATGCCACCAACAGTGCGGTGGACATGCTTGTACTGCGCCCGCTGATTGGGATGGACAAGCTGGAGATCACCG
>JAEWWC010000027.1 GCA_023396555.1 Bacillota bacterium | reverse complement strand
ACGGTGCGCTTGAGCACCACGCCGCAGAAGCCGCTGACCGCTTCGTAGATGTAACCGTGGCGGCCCACGATGCCCATGTGGACGATGCGTCCGTCCACGCCTTCCAGGAAGACCAGATCGCCGGGGCGCAGTTCGTCCTTGTCGATGGGCGTACAGTAGTTGTTATAGGTGTCGTCCGCGGTTCGGTCAGTCTGTTCACCGTACAGGTTTAGCACGTCGGAGGCGGCGTACCACCACAGCCCACTGCAGTCCCACGCATAGTCGGCGGGGAAATCCCATCCGTTTTGCTCCGCATCGTCCGCGATTCGCTGAAAGTATTCCAGCCGCCCGTCCGAGAAGTAATCGGGATATTTGTCAAACATCGTGTCGATAAAGGGGCGGGTGACCTGATTCCCTTGACCGGCGAATATGTATAGTCCGCCCACGCAACCGTCCAACACTTCAAGCAGCTTCGCCACATCGCCTTCCGGCTCCGGCTCATCGGCGTATTTTAGCTCATAGTATTTAGTTTCCCGCTCGGTCTCCTCCGGCGAAGGCGCACAGCCCGTCAGAAGAAACGACGCGGCCAAAACTGATGCGGTTAACCCCAGTAAAATTCGGCTGTATGTTTTCATGCCACCATTATATACAGTCATTATCCAGTATTCAACATATTGCCGGTGAACAGTTTGTAAAAAATGGCGGATACAAAGAAGATGTTCCTCGCACGGATATACTCTTTTGTTCGGGAGAAACTAACAAAAAAGCGTTACAAGAGGTAGGGAACATGAAAAAGATTTTGATCGTGATGCTGGCTGTCATCACGCTGTGCGCACCGCTGCTGACCGTAAATGCGGAAGGACCTGAATTTCAGGCAAAGGCGTGGATACTGGTGGACGCGGGTTCGGGCAACGTGCTGTCTGAAAATAATGCGGATGAGCCGATGGAGTGCGCGGGCGTCGTCAAAACAATGTCCATGCTGCTGATATTCGACGCGGTAAAGACGGGCCGAATATCGATGACGGAGCCGGTGACCATTAGTGACCATGCCGCATCGATGGGCGGCACGCAGGTGTTCTTGGACGCCAACTCGTCGCATCCGGTGGAGAACCTGCTCAAAGCCATGGTGGTGTGCAGCGCGAACGACGCTACTGTGGCGCTTGCCGAAAAGGTGGCGGGTAGCGAGGAAGCCTTTGTGGACATGATGAACAAGGAGGCGGAGGTGCTGGGACTCAAAGGCCGCTTCACCAACGCGACGGGGCTGGGCTCAGACAAGACGATGACTGCACGTGATGTGGCGGCTATTAGCCAGGAACTGGCCAAATACGACTTGTTCTATACGTGGAGCGGCATCTACATGGAGAACTACGTTCACCCGGACGGGCGCGAAACGGAGATGGTGAACCAGAACCGACTCGTGCGCTTCTATGAAGGCGCGGACGGCTTCGCGACCGGTTCAACGCCCACCGCCGGATATTGTCTGGCGGCGTCCGTAAAGCGCAGCGGCGGGCGGTTCATATTCGTATCGCTGGGTTCTACCAACTCCAGCGCGCGTTTCGACGACGCCAAAGCCGCGTTTGACTTCGCCTTCGCAGTATTCACCGCCAAAAACATCGTACGTGAGGGCCAGCAGCTGGCGAAGAATCTCGCGGTGGCGGGCGGCTCCGCTCCGTTCATCAACGTGTACGCGGCGGATGATTTTTCAGCGCTGATCGAGAAGGGCAAGGAGAACACGCTGGAAAAGGAGCTGGTGCTGCTGGAAAACTTAAGCGCGCCCATCAAGGAGGGGCAGAAGCTGGGGTATCTGCGTATCATGCTGGACGGCGAGGAGATAGGCCGCGTTGATGCGATATCCAAGGATAACGTGGATGTGTTGAATTTCTCCAACGCACTTGAGCGGGTACTCAAGTGGTGGCTGTTCTCATGACGTGGCGTTGACAGGCCGGGGAAGCCTCCTGTACAATAACAGCGAAACAGGAGGATGATATGCGCATACTGGTAGTGAATGACGACGGCATACACGCGAAAGGGATACGGGCGTTGGCCTCGCGGCTGGCGCAGGAACACGATGTGACGGTGGTGGCGCCGGATTCCGAGAAGAGCGCCACATCCCATTCCATTACGATATATAGGCCGCTACGCATCATCAAGACGGAGCCGGCGGGCCTCGAAGGTATACGCTGCTTTGTGGTGGACGGCCAGCCGGTGGACTGCACGAAGGTGGGCGTAAACCATGTGATGGAGAAACAGGTCGATCTGGTGGTATCGGGTATCAATCACGGTCACAATATGGGGTCGGATATAATATACTCGGGCACGGTGGCGGCGGCGCTGGACGCGGTGATCATGGGTTACCGCGCGCTGGCTGTATCCATCGGTTCGTATTATCCACAGCACATGGACGTAGCTGCGGAGGTGGCTGCGTGCGTGATCGAGAGCGGGCTTCCCTTTGACAGCGACGGTGTGCTGCACAACCTGAATGTGCCGGACCTTCCGATGGAGCAGATAAAGGGAATAAGGGCGGCGCGCCAAGGGAAGTTGGTTTATGAGGATAAGATGGATGTCCGAAACGATCCCCGAGGGCACCAGTACATATGGATGGCGGGAAATCTTCTGGAGGATGAAACAGAAGAAGAAACGGATGTAAGCTTGCTCCGGCGCGGTTATGCATCCATCGTACCCATAAGATATGATCTGACGGCGGGTGACAAACTGGATGCCCTCGCATGCAGGATTGAAAAAATAAAATTGCATTAATGGTAAAATGATGATAGAATAAGTCGTGTTATTGCATATTGGGGGATTAAAAATGCAAGGAAACGATATCATCAAGGTCATCAAAGAACGACAAAATACTATGAGCAAAGGCCATCGAGCCATTGCGTCATATATCATTGACCATTACGATACCGCTGCCTTCATCACGGCGTCAAGGCTGGGTGATACGGTGGGCGTCAGCGAATCCACCGTTGTGCGCTTCGCGTGCGCTCTGGGTTTTGACGGCTATCCAGAGCTGCAGAAGAAGCTGCAGGAACTGATACGCACAAGACTGACCAACGTGCAACGCATGGGCCTCGGCAGCGACATGACGGAAGAAGAACTGGTCAAGTGGTCGCTCAGGAACGACATCACCAGCCTGCGGCATATACGCGAGGTGCTGGACTATACGATGGTGCAAAAGGTGGCTGACAGCATACTGTCCGCCAATCACGTGTACATTATGGGACTGCGTTCCAGCGCACCGCTGGCGCAGTTCTTCTGGTATTACCTGAACTATATCGTCAGCAACACCAGCTTGGTGACGTCCAGCATCGGCGGAGACATATTTGGACAACTGATGCACGCTGCCAAGGGGGACCTCGTCATCTCGATCAGCTTCCCGCGCTATTCGTCGCGCACGGTGGATGGTGCGAGCTTCGCCAAAAACAACGGCGCGAAGGTGATCGCGATCACGGACAACGAGATGTCGCCGCTGGCCGCAATGGCGGACGACAGCCTGTTCGTCAACTCGGACATGAACCTGTTCGTGGACTCGCTGGTGGTCCCTTTGAGCGTCATCAATACGCTGGTGCTCCTGGTGGGCATGCGCAAGAAGGACGGGCTGCGCCAGAACTTCGAGATGCTGGAGGATCTGTGGCGCAAGCATGATGTCTATACGGGCAAGGAAGAGCATAAATGAGTGAAGTTTGCGTGGTGGGCGGCGGGCCCGCCGGCATGATGGCAGCGTACGCGGCGGCCACCAAAGGCCACAGCGTCACGTTGTTTGAGAAGAATGCCAAACTGGGCAAGAAGCTGTATCTGACGGGAAAAGGGCGCTGCAATGTTACCAACGCCGCGCCGATAGAGGATTTCTTTGAAAGCGTCGTCACCAACGGCGCCTTTTTATACAGCGCCTTCTATACGCTGGACAATAAGGCACTGCTTGAGTTGCTGAGCCGCTTTGGCCTTACAACCAAAACGGAGCGTGGCGGGCGGGTATTCCCCGAATCCGATAAGGCGAGCGACGTGACCAAAGCGCTGACGCGCGCTGTGAATAATGCGGGCGTGAGGCTTGCGCTGAATGCCGCCGTGCAGAGTTTGCTGCTGGAGGACGGACGTATCTCCGGGGTGCGGGTAGACGGCAAAGAGCTGCGGTTCGAAAGCGTGATACTCGCGACAGGCGGGTTGTCGTATCCGTCCACCGGCTCCACGGGTGACGGCTACGCGTTCGCGAAGGACGCGGGCCACAGCGTATCGCCCGCGTCGGCCTCACTGGTTGGGTTGGATACTGTGGAGGACGTGCGCGAGCTAGCGGGGCTGACGCTTAAAAACGTATCGCTGACGCTCATGACCGGCAAACGCAGATTGTATCAGCAGCAGGGGGAAATGCTGTTCACGCACACCGGCATATCGGGGCCACTGGTGCTATCGGCCAGCGCTTACGTGAAGGACGCGGGGGAATATAACGCGACCATCGACTTAAAGCCGGCGCTGGATGAGAAGACGCTGGACAAGCGCGTGGTCCGCGACATCAGCGAAGCGCCCAATAAGAACTTCGCGAACATGCTGGGCGGACTTCTGCCCTCCAGTATGATACCGTATTTCTGCTCGGTGAGCGGCATCGACCCGGAGCTTAAGGTGAACAGCCTGACCAAAGAGCAGCGCGCGCGCCTGGTCGGTACGCTGAAAGGCCTACGGCTTGCGATTAAGGCTAAGCGGCCGATCGAGGAGGCGGTGATCACGCGCGGCGGCGTGTCCATCAAGCAGATCGACCCGTCCACGATGCAGAGCCGCATTTGTCCGGGGCTATACTTTGCCGGAGAGATGATCGACGTTGACGCATTGACGGGCGGATACAATCTTCAAATTGCTTTTTCCACGGGCTTTTTGGCCGGATCAAGCTGTTGACAAACACAGCTGAATATGGTATCATTCATTTGCTTGAAAGTGGAAACACCCGTTTCTCACCTGTCGGCCAGTCATGCTAGGCACGGTAAGCGTCTTTTTTAAGATGATAAACGGGTATTTGGCCCGTTTTTTGTTTGCCTGAACGCAGGCGTTTCCAAATAAGTGCTGTGTATGCGAGAATTATGGAGGTGTTTATTATCGCGACCGAACAACAGATCAACGAGCAGATCAGGGACAAAAGTATCCGTCTGGTTGGAGAAGATGGCGCTCAGCTCGGCATCATGTCTGCGCGTGAGGCGATGGATATTGCGGAAGAGAAGGGACTGGATCTGGTGAAGATCTCGCCCAGCGCACAGCCGCCCGTATGCAAGATCATGGATTACGGGAAATTCCGTTTCGAACAGGCCAAGAAGCAAAAGGAAGCGAAGAAAAACCAAAGCGTTATCACACTCAAGGAGATGCGCCTGTCGGCCACTATCGACAAGCACGACCTCGAGGTGAAGGCGAAAAACGTCAGCAAGTTCTTAAAGGAAGGCGACAAGGTGAAGGTGTCGCTTCGGTTTAGGGGACGGCAGATGACACATACCGATCAGGGAAGACAAGTGATGGATCTGTTTTTCAGCATGGTGCAGGAAGACGCCGCGATGGAAAAGAGCGCCAAGCTTGAGGGCCGGAGTATGTTCATGATATTAGCACCAAAGAACTAACAAGGAGGACTAAAAGCAATGCCAAAAATCAAAACGCACAGGGGCGCTGCCAAAAGGTTTTCGCTCACAAAAAGCGGCAAGGTCAAACGGGCGAAAGCCTATAAGAGACACATACTGAACAAGAAGTCCACAAAGCGGAAGAGGAACCTGCGCAAGGGCACCTTCATTGCTGATGTGGAAGCGAAGAACGTCAAACTGCTTATTCCTTATAAATAGAGCCGACAGGAGGAACTGACAATGGCAAGAGTGAAAGGGGCTATCAACGCCCGCAAGAAGCATAAGAAGATATTAAAGCTCGCGAGAGGTTATTTCGGTGCGAAATCCCGGCAGTTCAGAGCGGCTAACCCGGCTGTGATGCGCTCGCTGCGTTACGCATACATTGGCCGCAAGCTTAAAAAACGCGACTTCCGCAGCCTGTGGATCGCCCGCATTAATGCGGAAGCTAGAAACAATGGTATGAGCTACTCCCGCCTGATGGACGGCCTAAAGAAGTCCGGCGTTTCCGTCAACAGAAAGATACTGGCGGACATGGCCGTGAACGACAAGAGGGCGTTTGCCGGCATGGTCGATGTGGCGAAGAAGCGTTTGAACGCGTAACATGCCCTTAAACAGCAAATAAAAGGTCTTTGCATGGAAACCGTGCGAAGGCCTTTTTCTATGGTAGCGGGGAAACGGACTGCCAAAGCATGGTATAATGTTTCTGCCGAAGAAATATACAAGAATATCGTAGTGATTAAGAATAAGAGGTTGCGGTATATTGCATGAAGTCAAACGGACATGACAAAAGAACACGAACCCGCCGCCTGCTCCGGCGTGCCATATGGGCTGCTGTGCTGGCGGCTCTTTGTGTTTGGGCGTTCTATATCGGGCTGACGCTTCGAACATACGAGGTTAATACTGACAAGATACCCGAAGGCCAGAGTATGCGTATCGTGGCCGTCACCGATTTGCACAGCCACATATACGGTAAGGATCAGCAGCCGCTGATCGACATGATAACAGCGCAGCAGCCGGATATCATCGCACTGGTAGGAGACATCGCAGACGACGAGGAGCCGGACGCTGGAACGCGCCTGCTGCTGGAGGGGATCAGGGGTGTTGCTCCCACGTATTACGTGTCCGGCAATCATGAGTATTGGTCGGACGGTTACGACGACATCAAAAGCATGATGGAAGGCTACGGCGTCACGGTGCTGGACAACGAGAGCGAGGACATCATAGTGAACGGTGTCCGGTTATGCATCAGCGGCGTAGACGATCCGTATATGTTCGACTACACCGAGGATGCGGATTATCAGGCGATGGGCGATGAGGAGGAGCTGTTTCGGCAGCGTTTCTCCGATCTGAACGATGGCGTGTTCAACTTGCTGCTGGCGCACCGCCCGGAGCTGATCGACCTCTACCGGCAGTACGGTTTCGATCTGATACTATCCGGACACACGCACGGCGGGCAGATACGCGTGCCGCTGCTCCTAAACGGCCTATTCGCGCCGGATCAGGGCTGGTTCCCCAAGTACGCAGGCGGGCGGTATGACATCTGTGGCAAGACGCTGATCGTCAGCCGGGGGCTTGCGTTTAATGATCTGATTCCACGCATGTTTAATCCGCCCGAGGTTTTGGTCGTCGATATAAAGGGAAACGGCTGATCCGAAAAACGCTTGTGCATATAAAAAACGCCGATATCGAATATACCGGCGCTTTTCTGTCTGGTGTAGTCTCAGAAAGAGAGCTTGTCGTACTGGCCAAGGAAGGTCTTCATGACGGAGAGAATCTGATGATACCCGTTCTGACTGTTGCTTTCGATGTTGAGCGGCATGACAGGATCGTGCAGCGACATGCGCAGCAATGCCCAGCCGTCTCCGGAGGCTTCATCAAACAGCACGCGCACTCCCTCAAAGTTAGGGGTTTCCAGCGAAAGCCCGGGTGTGCTGGCAACAAAGCGTTCCAGATCCGCAAGAACAGCCTTGCCATACGCCGAAAAACCTTCCGTATTGATCTTGGCACGCGATTCTTCAGAAACGGCGGCTTCCTTTAACCCGGCGATCACATCGGCAAGGGTTTTGCCCTGTTTGCGCAGCTCCGCGAATTTGATAAGTATACGGACGATCATGAACGCACCGTCGTCCAGAAAGTGGTTTTCACGCAATGCGCTGTGGCCGCTTGTCTCGATGGCCAGCGCAGACGGATGGCCTTCCGCGTTCAGACGCTTTGATTCGTTGATGACGTTCTTATAGCCGCGTTTAAAACGGTGATGAACGCCGCCTTTAGATTCGATGAACTCACGGAGTCCGGCGGAGGTGACGGAATCCGTCACAATAACGGAA
>JAEWWC010000031.1 GCA_023396555.1 Bacillota bacterium | reverse complement strand
ACGCTGCTGATAGACGGCACTGCGCAAGTCACTTTGCTTGCCAATGGCATTGACTCTTCGGCCACAACTTTGGAAACCTGCATCCTTCAAGGTTCAGCTTCGGGTTCGCTTTCGGGTGCTTATGAAGATGGGACGAAGGTAGATGGGACGCTGATCGATGTGGGTAATCCTTCGCTGGCGAGTGGGACAGGCTATACAGTCAGCGGCAATACTGTCACGCTTTCCGGCAGCGGAAATTCGTATGTCCTCTTTGGCAGCACAACCAGCCGAAACGTCGTCATATCATCGGGCAGCAGTGCGAATGTAGCTTTGTTTGCGGCGGATATAAGGCCTGCATCCGGATGTGCGCTCAATATGACGGGCGCAACAGTTAATTTGAGGCCTGTGGAATCTAATACGCTCACCAGCACCAGTGGTTTCGCTGGCCTTCAGGCTCCGGCGGGTTCAGCCCTGACCATTAACGGTAGTGCCACAGCCACGCTGACCACGCAGGGCGGAGAATATGGCGCGGGTATCGGAGGTTCGAGCGGCGCGGGCGGTAACATCACTATCAACGGGGGTACTGTCAAGTCTTGGGGCGGCAGCAGCAGCGCTGGCATCGGTGGCGGCGAACGGGGTGCGGGAGGCAGCATCACAATAAATGGTGGTACGGTTGAGGCCCACGGCGGCCAGTGGACGGGAGGTCTCCCCGGCGGTTCAGGCATCGGTGGCGGTGTCTACGGCGGTGCGGGAGGTAACATCACTATCAACGGGGGTACTGTCAAGTCTTGGGGCGGCGGCGACGGCGCAGGCATCGGCGGCGGCAGCAGCAGTTCGGGCGGCAACATCAACATCAGCGGCGGCAACGTCAACGCTTACGGCGGCAGCTATGGCGCTGGTATCGGAGGCGGCTGGGCCGGTAGCGCCGGCAACATTATCATCAGCGGCGGCACGGTTATGGCGCAGGGCGGTAGTAATGGGTCGGGTATCGGTGGCGGTGGTCGCGGCGGCACGGGCGGCTCGGTTGCCATCAGTGGCGGAACGATAACGGCTTATGGCGGCAGTGCGGGCTACAGCGGCGGCGGCGGTGCGGGTGTCGGCGGCGGCGGCGGCACCGGTAGTATCGGTAACGGCAGTGCGAGCGGCACGGTTACCATCAGCGGCAGCGCAACAGTGACTGCGCGTGGCAGTGATGGCGGCGCGGGTATCGGCGGCGGCGGCACGAGTGGTGGTGTTGGCGGCGCAGGTGGTACCATGCTGGCAGACGGTGCTAACGTAACCGTATCGGCAACTGGCAGCGGCAACGGATATGACATTGGCTCCGGCAATAGCAATACAACTGGAGGCAGCCTGTCCATCGAAAATAACGCCACAGTCAATTTGAACCGAAATGGAACCAATGCAAACGGCAATTTCGTTACCGGTACTATCGGAGGAGACGGTGCCGGTTTCTTAGCTGGTACATATTTGAATTCTCAAAAGCTGCTGACTTGCAGTAACGTGACCGCTTCACCTTCATCAGGCGCCAAAGCGTTTGACAGTGTGGCGCTGACCGCCAGTATCACAGGGCTGTTTATCCCTGATCCGCAAGGCCAAATCGCCTTTTTTAGCGACGGCTCGAAAATCGGACAGGTATCCTTGACTCGCATAGCTGACGGAAGCGCCGACGCAACAGCCGATTTTATGTGGTCGTCACGCGGAGGCTCCCATACGCTCACAGCGCAGTATGTTCAAAATGAAACCTTGGACAGCTATTACATGACGAATGCGGGAGAACTCGAGGATTATGAGGTTGCGAAAATCGATCAGGCTCCGTTAGCCATAAGCGGCATTCCTGGTACGGTTACCTATGGTGACACCTCCTTTCCATTGTCAGTTACCGGTGGCAACGGCACGGGCACTGGCCTTAGTTATTCGGTCACTTCGGGCGACGCCGTGTCCGTCAGCGCAAGCGGCGTCGTGACGGTTGAAAAGGCCGGACAAGCCACAATCACCGTCACCAAGGCGGGCGATTCCAATTATCTTAGCGTTTCTGCTGATGTGATAATCACCGTGAACAAGGCGATACCTGGGGCGGTGGCATTCCCGTCTGCCGCAGAACTCACATACGGACAACCCCTTTCAGATTCGGCGCTGACAGGCGGCAGCGTAGAAGGCACCTTTGCTTGGGAAGAACCTGATACGATTCCTACCGTTATTAACAGCGGCTATAACGTCACCTTCACGCCCAATGATACCGACAATTATGACTACACCGGCTTTGTTTTAACTCAAAACGTGGGCATCCACGTCAACAAAGCCATGCCGGTTGTGACTTTCCCAACGGCTGACGAAATCACATATGAACAGCCCCTTTCGGATTCTGATCTGACGGGTGGCAGCGGGGACGGCAGCTTCGCGTGGGAAAGTCCCGCTACAATCCCTACCGTCGTCAACAGCGGTTATCGTGTGATATTCACACCGGATGATACGGATAATTATTTAACTGCGTCTCAGATCGTTGCTATTACCGTAAAAAAGGCCCAGCAAGCGACGCTAAACGTTGGCGGAACTCCCAGTACAGTGACTTATGGCGACTCGCCCTTTGATTTATCGGGGAGCGGTGGCAGCGGCACAGGTGCGTTCAGCTATTCGGTCGCATCGGGCGATGCTGTATCCGTGAGTACCAGCGGAGCCGTGACGGTTGAAAAGGCCGGACAAGCCACAATCACCATAACCAAGGCGGGCGATTCCAATTATCTTAGCGTTTCTGCTGATGTGACAATCACCGTCAATAAGGCGATACCTGGGGCGGTGGCATTCCCGTCTGCCGCAGAACTCACATACGGACAACCCCTTTCCGATTCGGCGCTGACAGGCGGCAGCATAGAAGGCACCTTTGCTTGGGAAGAACCTGATACGATTCCTACCGTTATTAACAGCGGCTATAACGTCACCTTCACGCCCAATGATACCGATAATTATCTAACGATAAAACAACCCGTGGCGATTGTTGTGCGTAAAGCGGCACAAGCACCGCTGAGTGTGAGCGGCATCCCTGATATACTCACGTTCGGCGATGCAGCCTTTGAGCTTAGTGTCAACGGCGGTAGCGGAATCGGCTCACTCAGCTATGCCGTCGTTTCAGGCAACGCTGCCACTGTGGATACTCTAGGTAAGGTGACGATAACTCATGGAGGAACTGCCACTATCAAGGTGACCAATACGGGAGACGACAACTATCTGCCGGTATTCTGTACGGTCTCAATGACGGTAAACAAGGCAGAGCAGCCATCCGCTCTATCTTTTGCGCTGCCCAAAACTATCGTCTATGGTGACACGCCGTTCCAGATTATTGGCAGCGGCGGCAATGGCAGCGGCGCGTTCAGCTATCAGGTTGCTTCGGGCAACGCCGTTGCTGTGAACACAACGGGTGCCGTGACGGCCCTTCGGCCGGGAGAAGCCGTTATCACCGCCGTTAAAGCCGGTGACAGCGACTATTTAAGTCAAGAAAAGACGATACAAATGGGCGTGGGCAAAGGGACTCAGAGTGCGTTGGTCATATCCGGTATCCCACAAAGAGTGACAAACGGTCAAGCACCATTTGATCTGACGGTCAACGGAGGGAGCGGATTGGGTGTGCTTAGCTATGCAGTTACCTCAGGAAACGCTGTCAGCGTGAATGCAAATGGAACAGTAACTATACTTAAGCCAGGCACTGCCGTGCTGATGGTGACAAAAGGGGCAGACGATTATTACCAAACCGCCACAGCAACAGTCGAAATAAGCGTCAGGCGAGCTTCGCCAACAGCGGATAATCTGGAGGACTCATTATCGTCTCCGACACCATCGGCAGCGCCATCCTCGACAGTCGCGCCCAGCCCAACGGCAACGGCCACGGACACATCTGCCGCGGTCACAGAATCACCTGCTTCTGTGACGCTGAAGCCTCTTTCTATTCAGGCAGATGAGCGGGCAGGTATATTTGTCGTCACAATCAACATTGACGATCTGCCTGAAGGCACAGTAGCCATTCAGCTGCTCTCGGGTGAAGTCATACAGATTGATACGAAACAAGAAACGTTTGAGATTTCAATCAGCCAAGAGGAGCTCAACGAGGCTGGAGAGCTTGTGATTGATGTGCTGGATGCCGAAAACGTCCCCTTAGGTAATTACCGAATTGCGTTGACAGATGAGGTTTGGCAACAGGACAGAACCGAAAACGGGGGGGACTCCTTTTCCGTGCTTTTATGGATAGCGTTAGGAGTTTTAGTTGTTGGCATTGCATTATCAACATTAGTAATGCATAAGAAGAGAAAGTGATTAAGGAACTTATTTGATCTAGCTTGTTCAATCGGTATGAAAGCGAATGCGCTTACTGATCATGATGTTTGTCCTCCAAAATTCATTGAGGTTGAGGGAGAGCAAATAGGGCCCGGGAAGTACGCTATGTCCAAAGGGCTTGTCTTTATTCCGGGTATTGAGTTTTCCTGTGAGACTTATGTAGATGATGTGCATATAATTGGGCTTAGGTGCGATTTTGACAGTAACGGGATAAAAGACATTAAGCAGGACATGGCGCTGAGCAAGGTCGACGGATACAAAAAGCTGGTCGAGGTGCTCAAAATGGACGGGTATGATATTTCCTGGGAGGATGTTACACGATTTCAGGGAGGGGTTCGAAATGATGATGAAGTACAGCGGAAGCGTTATCCTTGACGGATGGAGGGTAAGAAACTAATCTATGCTCCGCGCTATAATAGGCGGCATTGTCGGGTCGCGGTTTGAATTTAATAATCATCGAAGCAAGGAATTCGACTTTAAGAAAGGCCTTTCAGCCATCTTGCGTATAAGTTTGAACTATAGGCATGCCGCCTGGGGGACGATAATTCTCAATTATAAAAGGGCATTACATTTTGTTTACATCTTGTTGACCAATAAAATTTCTACCCTATGCTAAAATTAATAGATATGCAATAATCGTTTCTTGGAGGTGAAAGCATGTCTGCAAAAATACTTGTGGTGGAAGATGATAAAGCCATATCTGATTTGATTGCGATAAACCTTCAATATACGGGATATGAGTATGCTGTCTTATCAAATGGCATCGATGCGGAAGAGCTGCTTGAACCTGACCGCTCGTTTGATCTAATATTGTTGGATGTCATGCTGCCGGGCATTGACGGCTTTGAACTGATGGAACGGATTAAGAAATACAACATCCCTATCATTTTCCTAACTGCAAAAGCAGACGTGGCATCCAAGATACAGGGCCTGAGAGGTGGAGCGGAAGACTATATCGTCAAGCCCTTCGAGATGCTGGAGCTGCTGGTGCGCATTGAAAAAATATTGGAGCGAACGGGAAAGCTAAATGTCGTTTTGCACTATAAAGATATCACCGTCGATTTAGACGATCACAGCGTCATGCGGTCCGGTGAAGAAATTTTCTTAAAGCCTCTGGAGTTTGACCTTTTTGTTATGCTGGTTAAGTACAAGAACAGAACGATTCCCCGTGAACGCCTTCTCAATGAAATTTGGGGTGTGGATTTTGTAGGCGGAACGAGGACCGTGGATGTCCATATCGCGCAGCTCCGTAAAAAACTCAATCTGCATGATGAGATCAGATCCGCATCCAAAATCGGCTACCGTCTGGAGGATGTATGAAGCTGTGGCTGAAGATATCGCTGATCTGTATTTCCGTACTGTTGCTGGTCGTCGGGCTATGCAGCACCTTGCTCATCATCATCTCAAAGAACAATATACTTCAGCTGACAATCGACAGCGCGCTGGCTGAGCAAACCAGCCTCCAGAATTCCTTTCAGGGAATGATAGGATATTATGGCAAAGACGATATGTCACCTGTGGCTAAACATTCGCTCGCTAAGTATTGGTTTTCTCAGCTGGCGTCAAATACATCGGTATTGGTCATGGAAGACGATACAGTCTACTCGGACATAGAGATTCAGCCTGAAGTGATTTTACCGCTCGGCGAAACGGTCGGTCAACAATATCGTATCGGCACATCCGATGGGGTCAAAATACTCGTAGCGGGCAGCAGGATCAATATTCGTTTCGACGATTATTCAATATACACCGTCACTGACCTTACTTACATCTATAACAGCATTGATAAAATGATCATCCAGCTTGGGGCTGCCAGCCTGCTCTGCATTGTTGTGGGCATGGCTTTGATCATTGTTCTGGTGCGATACGCGATCAGGCCGCTTAAAACACTGGGGCTGTCGGCGCGGCGTATAGCAAAAGGCGAATACTGCGAACGCGCGCCCATTAGCCAAAATGCCGACGAGGTGGGTGTGTTGGCTCAGGATTTCAATGTCATGGCTGAGGCCGTGCAATCCCATATAGATGGACTGAATGAAAATGCTCACAGACAACAGCTTTTCATGGGCGGCTTGACGCACGAATTTAAAACGCCGCTGACATCGGTGATCGGGCATTCGGAGACTCTTCTGTACACGAAGTTGCCGGAAGATGCCGTCCAGAATTCACTGTCGCATATTCTGGACGAGTGCAGAAGGCTGGAAAGGCTGACGCAGAAGATGCTGCACCTGATCACGCTTGAGGAGAACATTGATTTGCAGGAAACCTCCGTCTCAGAACTGCTGGAGTCCGTGAAAAACAGTGTGACTGAAGCGCTCAGCAAGCGCAAGATCACTCTGCATATTTCATGCGGTATCGATACGCTCCCAATGGATTTTGACTTGATGCAAAGCCTTTTGATCAATCTTGTCGATAACGCCGCTAAAGCCTCCAAAGAGGGACAAACCATTGACTTGTGGGCGGAAGGCAGCACCATCACGGTTGCTGATACCGGGGCGGGTATACCGAAAGAAGAAATAGCGCGAATTTTTGAACCTTTCTACAGAGTTGATAAATCCCGCAGCAGGAAATCAGGCGGCTCTGGGCTCGGGCTTGCGCTGGTTCAAAGGATTGCTGCAGCGCATGGAGCGAAAATAACTGTAAAAAGTACCGTCGGGAAAGGGACGACGGTCAACGTCATTTTTCCCGTTTACAAATGAATTACATCTTCATGATTTCTTTTTTTCTCATCTATAGCAAGATTAAATGAAATCAAGAAATGGAGAGGTACACAGCATGAAAAAAACCATTATGGTCTCTGTGGCGGTTCTGCTGCTGATGAGCATGGCTGCATGCCAGGCCACACCCGATAAGAATATAGTTGTCGGCAAAAGCCTTGATGAAATGATCGACAAGGCGACGGAAACTCAAACAGCCGAAGAGACGCAGGCGCAAGGCAGCATGATCGCCGAAAAAGTGTACGCGCCGGATACATATTCGGCGGAGCTGGTGGATGCAAAGGGAAAGGTGAGCATTCATGTGAACGCCGATGTACAGATCCCTGATGTCCCCGGCGTTTCGGTACAAAGGGTCGGCAAGGGTGAATTTACTCAAGCACAAGTGGATGTGCTTATGGATACACTCATGAAAGGGGAGGCATTCTCCGGTGACGATTTCAAGCTGACGAATAGTGAAATTCAGCAACAGATACTAGAACTCGAGGCGGCAAATTTCGATGACACATCGGATAAAAGCAATGGCGGAAAAAAACGCGGTGAAGCCTTCAAGGATGCAATGCTTGAGCAATTGCAGGAACAACTCGCAACAGCCCCCGATACAAGCGAGCGCATTCCGAGCACAGGTCAACTAGAACCCTTGAGCATGGAAACTGACTATGGTACGGGGACCAAACTTTACGCGCTGGCTCAATCCGACCAGGGCGGGTATGAAAGCTTGAACGTTTACAATTACACCGATAGCCCCCTTAATATGGTTAACTACACCTCTGAAAAAAACGGTTTCTCAAAAGACATGGGTTATTTTTGGACAAGGGAAGGTGTCGAGCAGAACTCTTATACCGGCATAGAGAACATCGATAGTATTCCGGATGTGACAATTTCGCAGGAGGACGCGAAAGCTAAGGCCAAGGCGTTGATAAGTGCGCTGGGCGTGGAAAACATGGTATGCTATTCGGCAGATAAGATGTATGGCGGCAGTTACGAAATGACTGTGGATGGGTCGGAATATGTCAATCCGCGAAAATGCGTCTGGTTCCTTCGCTATTCGCGCAGCGTTGAGAATGTCCCCGTGACCTACACCGTGTATGATTGCATGAAGGTTGAGGATGATGCTCAGTCCGCTCCGTGGGGATATGAAGACATGACATTTGCGATCGATGATTCCGGTTTTGTGGGCTTCACCTGGCGTTCACCGTATGCAGTGAGCGACACTGTCACCCAGAATGCCAATCTTATATCCTTTGACGATGTAACAGATGTTTTTGAAACGATGTCCATGGCGGTTCACGCCTGGGATGGGTATGCCGAAGGCAGCCCAAACCTCAAGGCTGTGGACATTAAAGTAGATCATATCGAGTTTGGTCTGACTAGAATCACAGAAGAGAACAAGCGAGATTCGGGGCTACTTATACCCGTGTGGGATTTCTTCGGTACGACAACTCAAATTATTGAACAGAATGGCCAAACGAGAGAGTTCAGTGATGGGCCGATTCCGATACTGACCATCAACGCGATCGATGGCAGTGTGATTAACAGAAGCCTGGGATATTAACGCAATTTTGAGCAGGCAGACGGTTAAAACGCAGAGTAAAAGTCGCTGCCTGCTTTCTTCCACTCTTTTTTAAATAAAAGCAGCTTTGTCTATATAAGCAGGTAATTGAATGATAACATACTCGGTTTCTTCAGATATAAAACGCGCCTTAAGCGCCAAGGGTTTCTTATTTGGAACAGCGGGAATGGTGCTGATGTTAGCTGTCGGGTCCATCAACGCCATCACCGCTATCCAGGGAGTGCTGGGCAACGGATTTCATGCGGAATTAATACTGTCTGCGTTGACGTCGGACGATGTGACGCTGGTACTGCCGATACTGTGCACGCTTCCGTTTGCGGCAGCGTTTGTGGATGATATCAAGAGCGGCTTTATCAAGCAATACCTGCCCCGGTCGGGCGTTTCGGCCTATATTAAAGGCAAGATTTTGGCCAGCGGCTTGTCAGGCGGGCTCGTGCTCATAACAGGGTTGTTCATTGCCTACGGTATTTCCGCGTTGGTATTCACACCAATGGAAGCTGCGCTCAAGCCGGATGAAACAGCGCAGCCGTATTTCGCAGAGATTCTCACCAAAGCGCTGACGCTTTTTCTCTCAGGCGCGTTCTGGTCGCTGACGGGCTTTACGGTAGCCTCCATGACCATGAGCCGCTATATGGCCTACGCCTCACCGTTTGTACTGTATTATGTGCTCATTATAATGCATGAACGCTACTTTGCAGATTTCTATGTGCTTTATCCCAAGGAATGGCTGGCCATGTCCGAGCCGTGGGTGCTGCAGAATCTGGGGGTCTGGATACAGCTGCTGATACTGTCCGCCGTCATCAGCCTGCTGTTCGGCATGACGGCGAAAAGGAGGCTGGGGAATGTTTAGAATCAGGCAGATGTTTTCTGTAGCCGCCTATAATTTTCGCAGCTGGCGCAGAAATCCGCGAATCATCATCACATTCGCACTGGCGTTTATACTATGCTTCCTGCTGTCCGACAAGGTGGTCAAGTTTGCGAAGGAGTACAAAACCACCATGCAGATCGTTGAAGCGTTCGTATGGACGTTTGAGGACGGGAACTCGGTGCTGCTTTCATCCCTGCTGCTGATATTGCTCTTCGCGGATATGCCGTTTATCACCACGGGCACACCGCTTTACCTGCTGCGCATAGACCGCAAGACCTGGCTGGCCGGGCAGATGCTCTATATCACCATGACGACGGGCCTGTATATGGTGTTCATACTGGCTTCGACATCGCTCGTCTGCATGAGCAATTCTTTTATCGGCAACATGTGGAGCGCAACGGCAGCGATACTTGGTTACTCGGGCGCAGGCAATGCACTGTTGCTGCCCTCCGAGGTCAAGACAATGGAGATGAGCACGCCATATGAATGCATGGCGACGATACTTCTGCTGATGCTGTTCTACTCGCTGCTGATGGCGTTCATCATGCTGATATTTAACATCAGCAAAGGTCAGCGGGCCGGTGCGGTCAGCGTGTTCATATTCAGCCTTATCGGGTTGGTGCTGAATCCCGAACTGATCAACTCTGTGCTTCAGCTGCCCGAGCGGCTGATGTATAAAGCCAATGTGGCTTTTGGATGGCTGTCGCCGCTGAACCAGGCGACCTACCACATGCATAACTTCGGTTACGATTTGCTCCCGAGGCTTTGGCAGACATATATGATATTCGGCATTTTGATCTTGGCATGCTTTATAGTCGCCTTACGGTCGGTACGCCGGTATAACTTCAACTTTATGGGGACAGAAGGATAGCGCTGCCATCAGGCCGCAGCGAAGTGAACAGGAGAATGGAGAATGAACGTCTCAATCAGCGTAAAGAACGTTACGAAGAGATTTGGAGAGGAGACCGTTTTGCAGAATGTATCCCACGACTTTGCAGAAGGACGTATCCATGGCATAGTGGGCAATAACGGCAGCGGCAAGACGGTACTGATGAAATGCATATGCGGTTTCCTCCTGCCGACGGAAGGCCGGATAATTGTAAACTGCAGGCAGGTAGGGAAGGACTGCGATTTCCCTCAGGACATCGGCATCATCATAGAAACGCCGGGGTTTCTGCCCGGGCTGACAGGGATGAAGAACCTGCAAATACTCGCTTCGCTCAAACGAAAAGTTTCCAATGAGATAATCCGGGAGACCATCCGACGGGTCGGGCTGGATCCGGCGATGAAAAAGCCCGTCAGCAAATACTCCCTCGGTATGCGGCAGCGTCTCGGAATCGCTCAGGCCATCATGGAGGACCCGTCGATACTGATACTGGATGAACCGTTCAACGGCCTTGATAAACACGGAGCCGCCCAGATGCGCGAGTTGATCAAAGGGCTCAAAGTTCAGGGGAAGACGGTGCTGCTCGCCAGCCATAATCAGGTTGATATCGATGAGCTGTGCGATACCGTTTGTGAAATGGATGCGGGCGTTTTATCAGTGGTGAGATCATGAGCGACATCATTAGCCTTAAGAACGTGGTTTTTATGACGCATGACGACTGGCGGGCGGTAAACGGCATCAGCTGTTGCATTCGGGAGAACGAGCGCGTAACGGTATGCGGCGGATCGAACAGCGGCAAAGATACGCTGATGCGTCTCATCGCTGGCATGGATATGCCCAACTCAGGCTCTGTTTTTGTTCTGGGTCAGGCGGTACATGAGTTGGGCAATGACAAAGCAGCAGTCTTCAGAAACCGGCATATCGGGATCATGCAGCGCGAATCCGGTTTCATAGAAGCGATGAGCGTTGCAGAAAACATATCGCTGCCGCTCATGGTTCAGGGAATAAAGCGGGACCGGCGAATGAAAGAGGCAGACAATCTGCTCAAAATGTTGGGTATACAGCATGTGGCTCAGGCCCGGCCCGCGCTGCTCTCAACCTATGAAACAAGGACGGCCTGCATTGCGCGGGCTCTGATAACGAAGCCTCGCTTACTGCTGCTGAATGAAGTCACTTCCCGTTTGTCGGAAAGGGACTCTGATAAAATCATCGAAACGATGAACGTGGCTGCTAGCTATGGAGACTTCACAACGCTTTGGTTCAGCGACAGCGATAACAAATTTGATACTAACAGAACGATTCAACTGGACAACGGAAAGATTCGGGAGGACATAAAATGAAAAAAATAAGTATACTACTTGCAGCTTTGATGCTGATATTGATAATGCCTGTGACGGCGCTGGCGGAGGAAGAAGCGGAACCGTCGCCACCGGCGCAAACCGAGACGATTACGAGTCTTGAGATTGACAACAAGCACATCTTTGACGGGATGGATAAAGCTTATAAGGATGGTTACTCGCCGGTTGTAAAAGACGGAAAGGCGACAGTGGTTTTGCCGCTGATTTCAAGCGGCGATATTAAGAATAATACGATCAGCGTCACGCCGAATCTGGGGGATACAGCTTCCTCGCCTTTTGTGTACAGCAACTACCAAAAGGCGGTAAGTCGTCAGGACAACTCGGTGGCAGGCGGCGCCACGGTGTCGTCATTTCTGATACGCTTTGATTTTCCGCTGGTATCCGCGCGGTATAACGGCGTCTATCCTGTTGTAATCGATGTTCAGGCACAAGCCCCCGACGGAAGTCCGGTACAGCAGACGTTTACAACATACATCACGATCACCGACGGCAAGGATCCGAATGCGACACCCCCCACACCTCAGCCGGAAAGGCCAACCTCTCAGCCCAAAGTGATCGTCAGTGGTTACAGCATCAGCCCTGAAACCGTTATGGCGGGAGAGGAGTTTACAGTGAGTATCACCCTGAAGAATACCAGCGAAAAGAAATCCGTTCAGAATATGACGGTCACAGCGTCGTGCGATTCTCCCGGACTATTGCCGGAGAACGACAGCGACACAGTTTACATAAGCAAGCTGGGAAAGGGTGTGGAAACCAGCATTGAGCTGACATATAAAGCGGATCTGGAAATTGTGCCGCAGCTATATAACATAACGCTGACGATACAGTACGATAACAGCGACGCCACGGCCTTAACTTCTTCGGGGACTGTCCCTGTGATCATCAGTCAGCCGCTCAGGGTCGAGATGGATACTCCGCAGATACCTCAGGAAGTCAATGCGGGTGATACATTTCCGTTATCCGTTCAGGTGATGAATATGGGGCGCAGCAAGGTTTTCAATGTACGCTGTGAGCTTTCTGTGCCCGGCTTAATCCCGTCCTCGAGCGCATTTATTGGAAATCTGGAGGCAGGCACTTCCATGATGGGCGATACGAATGTGTTTGTGGGCACTAAAGACATGAGCGAAGGGTATACGGGTACAGACCAATACGGGTCGACAAAAGGCATGATCACGCTCATTTACGAGGATGAGAACGGCAAGGAGTATACTCAAGAAATCGAGATCGCCACCAACATCAATACGCCGGTTATTCCCCAGGCAGACGAGCCGGAGGAAGAGCCCGAGAAGGCAGGCCAGTGGTGGATATCGCTAGCCATCGGTGCTGTAGTGGTTGCCGGACTGGCGGCTGTTCTGATCGTTCGCGCAAAGAAAGGGAAGGAAAATGTGGATATCTGATCTGCTTTGGATGGCGGTAAAGAACCTCAAAGCAAGGTTTGTGGTCCTTCCTGTTGCGGCGATAGCAATAAGTACATTTTGCCTTTGTTTTGCAGGGGCGGTACTGGTGACTGTTCAGCAGGAAAAAAACGTTCCGTGTGAACTGGAAGTGCTGTCCGGTGCCGAACAACTTTCGGACATCACTCTGGCTGAAATAGCTGGCATCCCGGAGGTGACGGCGGTTACGCCTGTGCTGCAGGTTCCTGTGAGTATAAAGGCAAGCGGTTACACAGCGCAATTGACTTTGACAGGAGTGAATGCATCCTATTTGACGGAAGCCTTCGCTCAGGGCGGGATTTATTCGGACAGCAGCGTGATGCCATATATCGTGCTCAACAAAGCAGCGTGCAAACTGCTTACAGATGAAAAGAGCGGCGGCAGAGACGACACGGATGAAGCGGAGGAGCAGCAGATCGAGTGGCTGAACGCCGGGGCCTCGGTTCAGACGAGTGAAAATACAAAACCAGTTGTCTCGAAAATTGTCGGTATATTATCCGGGGATGATGAAGATCAAGAGCCTGCCGCATATATCAGCATAGCATCTGCAAAAGCGTTGCTGCAGCAAGGGGGGCTCAGCACGGACTATTTGGAAGCGAATGTGCGCGTTACAAACGCCGGATGGGCTAAGAGCGTTTCCAAGGCTGCGACCAGTCTTGGACTAAGCGTAACGGATTCCAATGCGGCCACACAGACCAAATGGGATACGGAACTCAAGGAAATGACGTATCTGATTTTAATGGGCGTTTTTGGACTGCTTTGCTCGGCATTTTTGTCAGCAGCGCCGCAAAATATAGTTCTGTCGCAGCGCAAAGATACATCAGCGCTGCAATGGATCGGCATGAAGAAGAAAGACATTGAGAAGCTGTTCCTCCTGCAATCCTTAATGAGCGTGCTGCTTGGCGTTTCAATAGGAATCATTATCGGTGTTACTGTCCCCTCGTTCCTTTCACCGGAGCTTTTCGATACGTCGATATTTTCATTGCAGATCCCCTTCGGAGTCGCATCAGTCAGCACTGCTATATGCGTTGCTTTCGGATTTCTATTCTTGAAACTAAAAATTGTAAATGGAATTTAGAGTTTACTATATTCAGAAAAAGTGCAACCGACAATTTGGTATTGTGTGGATTTTAACATAATTTACTTCTTATATAATACTTTTGCTCTGTGCATATGGGTCAGTAATTTTTAAAACTATGAAACTATGAGAAAAGAGGTTCCGAAAAATAAACCCCTCATAAATAATACGAGTAGCTGGACAACCGATTTTTTTACTACATTTATACTACATTTTCTGTAGTAGAACATAGATTTCTTGGTGTTTGTTAGACCAGATTGACATAGTAGAATCGCTCCAAACGCCTTTAAATAGGCACTTCCCGCTCCCTGACTTAAGCGTTTCAAACCATAGACCTACCGACTCCTCAAAATTCGCTACTTAACAGAAAATCTGCAACATGCATCGTCTTGATTCCCTCATAATTTCCTGCGGCAAATTCGTCGGTACAAAGAACGTATTTTGGATAATTATCGCGGATACCTAGCAATCTCTCATATTCACGTATCTCTGTTGTCTCTTCGGTTATCTCTTTTGTAACCCGTATGTATAAGCGTTCGTTTTGTTTTTGTGCAACAAAATCTACTTCAGCATTGTTAAGCTTTCCAACATACACTCCATAGCCCCGCCGCATTAGCTCCAAGTACACAAGGTTTTCAAGCATTGCGGCAACCGATGTTGGCGAATAACCGAGAACACTGTATTTAAATGCAGGATCGGCTAAATAAAACTTTTCTTGAGTTTTCAATATTTCTTTCCCTTGGAGATCATACCGAGAGCAGCGATGCAAAATATACGCACTTTCAAGCTTAGAGAGATAGCTATAAACTGTTTCAATATCTACGCTTCTATGCTGCCCCTTCAAATATGAAGAAATCGAGTTGGCGGAAAAGGTTCGGCCAAATTATCAAAAACGAACTTAACGATACGTTCAAGCTGATCAGTTTTCCTGATCTGATTACGTTGAACGATATCTGTAAATATTGTCGAATTGTAAATATCACGCACGATCGTATATGCTTCGTTTTGCGTATAGGCTCTTAGATGTAATGCAGGAAAACCTCCCATCATCAGATAGTTAGCCAGTTCTGAGTGAGGGGATTCTACGGACGAATAAGTTCTTTTAAAACTCAGATATTCCGAAAAAGATAATGGAAATATCCGAAACGATACATAACGCCCCGTAAGATACGTGGATATTTCGGAAGACATCATTCGAGAATTTGACCCCGTCACATAGATATCCACATCGAAGTCGTTCATAAAGCTGTTTACAGCCTTTTCCCAATCTTTGATTTCCTGAACTTCATCTAAAAATAAATAGGTTTTTCCACCGGTGTTTAAGCTGCTTTGGACTTCCTTGTATAGGCTTTTAGAGTCTTTGATGTTATCATACTTCAAAGAATCAAAGTATAATGAATAATGCTCTGATCAGAGATTCCACGCGCTTTTAATTCATCCATAATCAGGAGCAGTATCGTGGACTTCCCGCACCGTCTTACACCGGTTAATATTTTAACCAGCGGCGCATCGATGTACGGTGTTATTTGCTCTGTATACTGAGGACGTTTTATCATAGCTATCACCTCAATTCACATTATACGCAAACTATACCGATTTATACCCTTTAATTCAACAGTTTTTGTGGTTATAACCAAATAATTAATGCCTAAGCGGTATTGTATGTGAGCAAACAAATCAGCATTATATTATTCATTAGGTATCCCATGCAAAACCGGCTACAGTAACAATAGGCATGCCGCCTGGGGCACTTGCCCATGAAATAATAATGATTCAAGCCAATATGCTCCGTTTCTTACATAAATGATGCAATTACACATCCCACATTATAAATCTACGGCAGCCTCCTGTTTAAATCTCGAATCCTCATCAGCAAAGTGGCTGATTCCTCGTAATAAACCTTTCTGCCAATAACCCGCTAATATAACCTACGCTCCAATGCTTTATTGAATCAGTTGACAACGAGCAAGGTTTTAGAACAGATCGATATACTAAACCATAACTTTGCCAAAGTCATCAGAAAATAACGCCAGTTGCAGACCCCCTCTTCTTTCTTTTGGCCAAATAGATTAGGAATATTACAAGCACCACTATTAAAATACAGATCAACAAAATCATCCAGAAAGCCAGAACCGGCCCATCCTGATACACCAACGCATAGGTTGAGAACCGGTCGGTCTCAATTGTGACAGTTGCCGGATCATTGTCCAAATCAGGCAGCACAGTTGTTTCATCGCCATGCACACGTATGACCGAATAATTCCTGCCATCTTTCAATAACTCCGCTGGAACGGCCAGTACGATACGTATCGGTTTGGATGTATTAAAAATATTTTGCTGCTGGCCTTCGCCAATCTGCTTTAACAGCTCAACATTCAGATACATTCCCAGCCTATTGCCGCCCATATTACCTGAGACTTTGTCATCATCACCCTGTTTTACCGGTCCTTCCACCCTTTCAACCTTTAACGTGATGGTTATGTTTTCTCCGTTTTGCAACGCGATCTCATCCTCCTGCGTTAATGTGAAGTCTTTCAGCTCAGTCGAATCGGATACCGTTACAGCCGGTGTATCCACCGTTGCCGGAAGCACCTCAACCGCAATATTTCCCTGGTTGTTTGGTATAGACGAAGGGATTCGCGTCTCCTGCGGCATTGGGCCGAGACTGCTTATGGCGGGACTGGGGCTTTGTGTTTCCTCAGGACTGGGATCGCCGGTATTTGATATGGGGTTAACCTTCACCTTTACGATGCTGCTTGCCGCGAAAGCGGTACGGTTTGCATCCAGCGTGTTCATCGCAACAACATAGTAGTATACGGTGCCCCGTGTATTGGCTGGAACCGTATAGCTGTCGCCCGTTGCCCCGGCTATCGGGCTGCCTTCCGTTGTATTTCTTTCCGTATTCTTGTACCACTGGTACGTTATGACGCCGTTGTCCGATACGTTTGCCGCAACCTTTAAATTGCAGTTGAATACGCGATTATAATAGCTATACTCGCCCGACAGATTTTTAGTGAATACAGGCTTTTGTGCGCCAGGCAGCTGCGAAACCGTAAGGGTTCCGGGTACGTAGATGAAATAGTAATTTGCCGCACTGCCGCCGCTTACCGTTATGGGGTAATCCCCCACCGTTGATGCTGTCGTAGCTGTGGTCGAGGCGGTAGGCAGCGTATCCAAGGCACTGATACCCTCATTGTTTACAAAGCCCTCATAAGCAATGGTTAATACCGGATTTTCCGTTCCCACGACCTTGGTAATATTATTCGCTGATGCCGTCAGGGGCGCCTTTCGGATGGTAATGGCATTTACGGCCGTACCACCTGAAACGTTGGCATTGCCGGTAAACGTTGCCCTCACATCATAAACGCCTGCGTTTTTGGGCAGTCCGTCGGTCCAGCTTGATGTGGTCTGCAGCCTGTACGCGTAGGCCAGCGTCCCATAAACGCTCAGATCAACGCCGTTTTCCATTACAGACGGCGCACTCAGGGCAAATGCTTTTCCGTTGTAAGCCGCCGATTGATCTGCGAAGGTGATCGTGGGAGTCGCCACGTCAATCGTAAGCGTTCCGGGCACACGGGTGATATTATAGTTGATTGCACTGCCACCGCTCAGCGTTATAGGATAGGTGCCTGCATTTGAAGCCGACGTTGCCGTAGTGGAGGCAGCGGGAGGCGAGATCGCGCTGGCATTCTCACCAGTTACGAATCCGCTGTAGGTTATGGTGAGTGTCGGGTTGGGTTGCCCGAACGACCTGGAATAATCGTCGGCAGTCGCCGTTAGCGCCACCTTTCGGATGGTGACGGTATTCGTAACAAAGTCCGTGGCATAATTCGGATTCCCGCCGTATGCCGCCTTTACATCGTATACGCCCGCATTCCTGGGCAATCCGCTTATCCAATCGGATGCTGACTGCAGTTTATATTGGTAGGATATCATTCCCTGCCCGCTGATATCGCTGCCGCCGATTCCGGTTACGACAGGCGCGCTGATTGCAAAATCGTGTCCTGTATAATCCGCCTGCTGGTCGCCAAACGCGGATAAGGCAGGCGTTACCTTATTGATTGTAAACGTCGCAGTATTGGATACGGTATCGTTATATTTCGTATGGCCGGTGAGCGTCGCCTTCACGCTGTATGTACCCGCGTTGGTCGGAGCTGTGGTTGTGTACGCGCTATCGTCCGCAGTCTGCAGTTTATATTCGAAGACCATATCTGTCAGGTTTAAATCCGCCGGTTTCGTAACGCTGCCCGAATAATCGATTGCGCTACCCGTATAGGCTTCGGACGCGCTACCCAGCGTAATGGATGGGTTTATTTTTAATTTAATCAGATTGACATCATTGCCGCTGGCCTGCAGCCCGTAGGCGCTGTTTGCCGCCGCCAGCGCTTTTAGCACTGTCGCTCCGGTCGCTCCGGTATAGTTCGCTTCAGCAACCTTTACACTTTCACCGAAATCTGGGTATGCTGTGGGTACAACCCACGCAGCGGGAGCGTTGCTCAGCGCGCCCGTAACGGTAATATGCGTGCCTGTATCCAAATACACCGGGTTATTTCTTGCAACCAAGGCTCCGCCACCCAAATTGAATGTTCCAGCAACGTGACAAACGCCCCCGCCCAAAGGTGACGTATTCCCGGTTATGCATCCGCCGCTCATATTTAAAATATTGATGTTTAATATGCCGCCGCCCCCAACAATAGCCGTGTTTGCGCTAATCGTTCCGCCGCTCATATTTAGAATAGAGTTATTTACTATACCGCCGCCGCTCATCATTGCTGAGTTTCCGCTAATTGTTCCGCCGCTTAGGTTCATCGGTTCTGACGCCTGGTCATAAATACCGCCGCCCGAGTCGGTCGCCTGGTTGCCGGTAATGGAACCGGCCGTCATGTCAGCAGTACCGTAGTTCACGTAAACTCCGCCGCCCCGGTCGGAAGTATTATTGCTTATGCTGCCGCCGTTTATTTGAAATAAACCTGACGTACTTGAGTACACGCCGCCGCCGCAGATCGTTGACGTATTTCCGTCAATGGTTGCCGAGCCGCTGATATAGAAATCCATGCTGTTACTAACGCCGCCGCCGTATGGGGACGTATTTCCCGTTATGGACGCGGCGCCGCTCATAGTAAAGCTGCCCTGGTTCGTCACGCCGCCGCCTTGGGAAACATATGTCGTTCCGGTTTTATTTCCCAATATAGCGCCGCCGGTCATGTTTACTGTGCTAAAGTTAAATAAACCGCCGCCGCTTAAAGCTGTGTTGGCGTCACTGGCGGCGCTTCCTCCTATGCTGCCGCCGCTCATGGTAAATGTGCTTCCGGTGTCTACGAATGCGCCGCCGCCAGACGTGCACGAAACGTTGCCGCTTACCGTACCGCCGCTCATTCCGAATACAGTGTCGTGAACATATATGCCTGCACCAAATCCGATTGGCGCGTTAAGCGTATTGCCGCTGATCACTCCGCCGGATATGTCGAGCGTACCCGCATCCATGCCGATGCCTGCTCCCTCGGCCCGATTTGCAGTCCCGGACAGAATATTAATCTGGTTTCCGCATATTTTGCCGCCGGTCACGGTCACGTTTCCAGTGCCCTGTACGCCGCTCCCAGCAAATCTATCAGAAGGATCCGGACTCGGAATGACTATATTATTATTTTGTAGCGCCGCTCCGGCATTTATCGTCAGATCACCCGTACTGTTTTCCTGTATTATCGGGTAAACAGCTTCGACGCCTGTGCCCGACGCTTCATCCCATCCACCGTCGATAGTAATATTTTGCAGCGTGAGATTCCCGTCCAACTGAATCATAATGCCAGTAAAATCGCTGGCCGAGGTGACGGGGTCTTCGTAGCGTTTAATGCTTTGCCCGGACGGTAATGTCCATGTATAAGAGGACTCGTTTCCGCTTGGGATCGTAACAGTGCCGCAGATATAGATCGTACCCGGACTGCCTAAAAGGCTTTTTGCCTGCTCAAACGTAGCAACCGCCGTGGTTTTCGTCGAGCCGTCGTTAGTGTCCAGTCCGGCAGCGCCGTTGAGATAGATGGCTCCCGGAGCAAGCTGCAGGTTCTGCGCGTTTGCCTTTACGCCCCAGGGCGTCGTTCCATTGGGAGCGATCTCAAATTTCGAAGCATATGCGTCTGCCGAGAGTCCGGCAGCCAGTGTCACCACGTTGCTGCCCGCAGAATAAGCCGCCGGTGTAATAATCGCAAGAGGGGACGTGCCTGTCAAATCGGCCGTCACACTGATCACTTTTCCGCTGTTTAAATAAACGCCGTTATCCGGATCAATGGATGCTCCTCCGCTCAGGTTAAAGGCGGCTGCGTTCAGCACGCCTTTTCCCTTGGGCGCCGTATTGCCGGAGATGCTGCCGCCGGCCATGGTAAACGTGCCGCTGTTGTTCTTCACACCGCCGCCCTCTGCCGCAGCGGTGTTAGAGGTTATCTCGGCGCTTCCGCTCAGGTTAAAGGTGGTATAATTGCACACGCCGCCGCCGTTTTTCGCAGTGTTGTCGGTTATGCGCCCGCCGGTCATGTTGAAAATATTCCAGTTGAAAACGCCGCCGCCTTCAGAGTAACCGTTGGTGTTGTTTGCCTGATTCTCGCTGATTGTGCCAGCGCTCAGATTAAATGTGGCGTTGGAGGTAAACACGCCGCCCCCCCTACAGTACGAGCCCGCTGCGGATGCATTCAAGGAATTGCCGGTGATCGTGCCGCCGCTCATGGTAACGGTGGTGTTATTGTAACTGTACACGCCTCCGCCAAAGCAACCGTTGCTTGTGGACGTGACGGAATTCCCGCTGATCGCGCCGCCCTGCAGAATGAACCCTGCGCCATTATAATTATATACACCGCCACCGAAGCAATCGCCAGATGCCGAAACGGTGTTATTGCTTATTTTTGCAGTATCTTTCATGGTAAACGTACTGCCGGTACCTTCGTTGCAAACCCCAGCCCCAGAGCTTGAAGACGTTGAGGAGGACAGCTGGTTTCCGCTGATTTCCGCATCCCCTTGCATGGTAAACTGGCTTCCTCCACTGTTAAAAACACCGCCGCCTTTGAAGTTAGAATTGAATTCAAATGTTGTTCCTGTGTTGTCTTTTATCTTCGCATTATCCTGCATGGTAAAACGGGCGCTTGCGCCGCTTGTGTATACGCCCAAACCATACGTATTGGAATAATTGATGTTCGCGCTGATCCCGCTTATTTCAGCGTTGTCGGACATGGTAAACGTCCCGCTATTAAAGACGGCCCCGCCGCAAATGCTGGCGTACGGCCAGCTGGATACTCTGCTTAACTTGTTCCCTTTGATAAGGGCATTCTGGTTCATAGTAAAAGTACCCGCGTTATAAACAACACCGCCGCTGATACCTCCCCAGTCGCTGCATGCCGCCTCATTTTCGTCACTCCCGCTGCCGCCGATCACGCCGCCGCTCATAGTAAACGTCGCGCCGCTGGTGTTGTATATGACTCCGCCGTTCACACTGCTGTCTTCCCATGTGCCCAGAGCTTTGTTGCCGGTTATGCTGCCTGCGGTCATGGTGAATGTGCCGCTGTTATATATAATGGCGCCGGTTACGCTGGTTGTCTGGGACGTATTATTTTTTACAGAACCGCCGTTCAGGTTAAATGTTCCCTGATTGTAAACTGCGCTGCCGCCCGATGTGCTTGTGCAATTCGCGTTTTGCAGTACGGAGCCCGGCTCCATGGTAAACGTTGCTCCGGACGATATTCTGACGGTACTTTTTGCCGTCGTTCCGCTTCCGTCTATCACTATGTTTTCGAGTATCAGGCTGCCCTGCACGTCAAACAGATCAGGGGTCGGCGTGCCTCGGGTCAACGTAACTGTCGAGCCCTCGGAGCTAACGAGCTTTACATATTTTCCTGATGCGATTGTTTTTGCGGCACTGATATTTAAGGATGCCGTGACTTCGATCACATAGGGTGATTCAGCAGTGCCCGTAGCGCCTGCAAGAGCGGTGTTTAGCGAAGCCTCATTGTCCACCTGCGCATCAGAG
>JAEWWC010000167.1 GCA_023396555.1 Bacillota bacterium | reverse complement strand
GTGGGGACTCGGTCCACTGGCTCCCGTTTGAGCGCGGCCAGCATTCTTTGCTCAGAATTCATATGGGTCTCCTCTCGGATAAAAGTTGACTCATTAAGTGGGAGAAAACTGTGGGGAACCAGAAACGCTCCCCGAAAAGAAAAGGAGGTGCGGGGACTTTTTACAGCCCCCGCATGAATTAAATACTTTGTTTGGGGGGCAGATGCAGGCAGGCCCCGATGCTGTCCGCCGCGGCTTCCATGAAGGCCTCCGTGAATGTGGGATGCCCGTGGATGATACCCGCGATTTCCTGCGCGGTCACCTCCATCGCCATCAGCGCCGCCGCTTCGTTAATCATCTCCGCCGCCGCCGGCCCCACGATGTGTACGCCCAGCACCTCGCCGTAATGCGCGTCCGTGATGACCTTGACAAAGCCTTCAGGCTCACCGGACGCTAAGGCACGACCGTTCGCTCGGAATGGGAACGTCCCGGCGCGCACGTCATGCTTCTCCTTCGCCTGCTGCTCCGTCAGCCCTACAGCGCCCACCTCGGGCGATGTATACACGCAGGACGGCACATATCTTAAGTCCGCCTTTGCAGTGTGCCCGGCTGCGTTCTCCGCCGCCACCTCGCCCATCTTGAACGCCGAGTGCGCCAGCATGCAGCGTCCGTTGATGTCGCCCGGCGCGTACAGCCAATCCAAGCTGGACCGCATCGAATCATCCACTCTCACACGGCCCCGCTCCAAAACCACATCCAGTCCATCTATCGCCGACAGGTCGGGCACGCGCCCGATGGACAACAGAGCGTATTCCGCCGTTATCTCTCCCTTGTCGGTATGCAGCGCCACGCCACCGTCTTTTTCTTCAATGCTTATCAGCTTCTCGCCGGTGCGTATCGTAATGCCCTTTTTCTCCAACGTCTTACGAATGACGGCGGACACCTCTGCGTCCATCATCGGCAGCACCGCGTCCATCAGCTCGATCACCGTCACCCGGCTGCCGAAAGCGGAAAACACCGACGCCATCTCGACGCCGATCACGCCGCCGCCGATGATTGCGAGCGACTCTGGCACCTTCGTCAGATCCAGTATCTCATCGCTGGTCAGCACGCGCGCGCTCTCCATGCCCGGAATGTTCAGCCTCGCCGCTTTGGAGCCGCCCGCGAATATCACGCTGTTCGCCTTGAGCACCTCGCCGCCGACGGCCACCGTCCTGTCCGCGCGTATCCGCGCCTCGCCGTTATACACGTCCACGCCGTTGCTCTTCAGCAGCGCCGCCACGCCCCCCGTCAGCTTTTTGACGACGACATTCTTCTCCTTTACGGCCTTTTCCATATCCACATTCAGCGTCGCGCCGCCGATCATCACGCCGCGGGAAGCCGCATGCCGAATGGTCTCGATGGTCTCCGCCGTCTTCAAATACGTCTTTGTCGGTATGCAGCCCCGGTTGAGGCATGTGCCACCCACCACCGATTTTTCCGCCAGCGCGGTGCGCTTCCCCAGCCTTGCGGCCTTGATCGCGGCGATATAGCCGGCCGGGCCGCCGCCCACTACCACGACATCATATGCGGTCTCCCGACTGTCCGAGACCGGCTCTGCTTCCTCAGCTGGCTCGGCGGCTGCCGCCGGGGTGGAGGTTTCCCCGGCCGCATTTTCGTCCGGTCTGCCAATATAGCCGATGACTGTAACAACGGGGACTTCGTCTCCCGGTCCGTACAGCATTTTTAAAAGGGTCCCGGTATACATGGATTCCACTTCCATGTTGACCTTGTCCGTCTCGATCTCCAGCAGCGGCTCGCCCGTTTCCACCGGGTCGCCCACCGATTTGAGCCATTTGATGATCTTGCCCGTCTCCATCGCCATGCCGGCTTTGGGCATAATGATATCGTACGCCATGTTAACTCCTATACCAGCATCGACAGCGGGTTTTCCAGCAGCTGGGTCACGCGGTTCGAGAATACCGCCGCCTGCGCCCCGTCAATGCTCCTGTGGTCGTAAGTCAGGCACAGCGGCATCTTCAGCCGCTTGGTGATACGGCCCTCGTCGTCCATCTCCAGCCGCTGTTCCGTCGCGCAAACGCCCAGTATCGCGCTCTCCGGCTCGTTGATGATCGGCGTAAACGCCATCACACCCACCATCCCGAGGTTGCTCACCGTGAACGTGCCGCCCGAGTAATCGTCCGGCAGCAAGCGCCCTTCCTTGGCCTTCTTCTGCAATTCCTTGGCCGCTTCCGATATCTCGTGCAGCGCCAGCTTATCCGCATTACGTATCACCGGCACGATCAGCCCTTCGGGCAGCGCCACCGCCACGCCGATATTTATATGCTTTTTGATCAGCAGTCCGGCGTCCGTGTACGACGCGTTGATATGCGGCTGCTCCTTGAGCGTTTTCGCCACCGCCATCACGATGAAGTCGTTCACGGTGACGCGCACATTGCCCATCGCGTTGATCTTCTCACGCAGCGCCATCAGCGCCGTCACATCCGCCACGCAGTTCTGCGTCACCGGCGGTATGTTCAAATGGCTGGACAGCATGCGCTTGGCAATCACCTTGCGCATCGCGCTGTGCGGCCTGAGCTCATCCTCTTCGGACACCGCCGAGGACGGCGCTGCCGATACGGACACGGGTGCTGCTGGCGCGATATCCGCTTTGGTCACCTTGCCGCCGGAGCCGCTCCCCACCACCTTTTTCAGGTCGATCCCCAGATCCGCGGCCATGGCTTTGGCCAATGGCGTCGCCTTCAATGCTCCCGCCGCCGCTACGTCCGCCGCTTTGATCTGGCCGAGGCTGCCGGAAGGCGTCACGCTCGCCAGTTCAATGCCTCTTTCACTGGCCAGCCGCTTCGCCGCGGGTGTCGCAGGTATGCGCCCGCCCTCAAGCTTGACCGCGGTCTTCCCTGCCGACTGTACAGTAGGCTTATCCGCAGGATTATCCACCACCGGCGCAGCTGCGCTCCCCGCTTCGGGCACCGCTTCACCCGCCTCGCCGATGTATCCGATAGTCTGAACCACCGGCACCTCGTCGCCTTCGTGCGCCAGCACCTTCAGCAGCACGCCGGAGTTCATCGCTTCCACTTCCATGTTCACCTTATCCGTCTCGATCTCAAGCAGCGGCTCACCCTGCTCCACGCGGTCTCCCTCGTTTTTGAGCCACCTGATGACCTTGCCGGATTCCATCGCCATGCCTGCCTTGGGCATGATCACTGCGTATGCCATATTCAGCCGCCTCCCTAGCCGCGAACCAGCTCGATGACCTTCTTGATCACGTTGTCCCTAGTCGGCACAACGTTCTTTTCCAGCTCCGGGCAGTACGGTATCGGCACGTCCAAACCGCCGTAACGTTTGATCGGTGCGTCCAGATAGTAGAACGCTTCGCTGTCCGCGATCACCGCTGCCAACTCGCCGCCGAAGCCGCCCGTCTGGCACGCCTCGTGCACGATCAGCACGCGGCCCGTCTTTTTCGCCGACGCAATGATCGTCTCCTTGTCCAGCGGCACCAGCGTACGCGGATCCACCACCTCCACGCTGATCCCGTGCTCCTTCTCCAGCTGTGCCGCCGCGTCCATGCACATCGGCAGCATGCGGCCGTACGTGATGATTGTCACATCCGTGCCTTCGCGGTGCACTGCCGCCTTGCCAAGCGGCACCACATAGTCGCCCTCCGGCACATCGCCTTTGGTGCGGTACAACAGCTTCTGCTCCAGAAACAGAACCGGGTTGTCGTCGCGTATCGCGGCAATTAGCAGACCCTTAGCATCCGCCGGCGTGGACGGAATAACCACTTTAAGCCCCGGCGCGTTGCAGAACCACGCTTCCGGGCTCTGGCTGTGCTGGGCCGCCGCACCCGTACCCGAGCCGGCCGGAGCGCGCAGCACCATCGGAACCTTGGCCGCGCCGCCGAACATGTAGCGTATCTTTGCCGCCTGATTGATCAGCTGGTCCATCGATATCGTAATGAAGTCGCTGAACATGATTTCCGCGATGGGGCGCATGCCCGTCACCGCCGCGCCTGCTGCCGCACCCGCGATCACCGCCTCGGAAATCGGCGTATCCTTTACGCGCTGCGGGCCGAACTCATCATACATGCCGACCGACACACCGAACGCGCCGCCGTATATGCCGACGTCTTCGCCCATCAGAAACACATTCTCATCGCGGCGCATCTCCAGCGTCATCGCTTCCCTTATTGCCTGTGCATATGTCAATTCTCTCATTGTTATTCCCCCTGTTTAAGCGTACACGTCGTCCATGATCGTGTCGATAGACGGGTACGGGCTGTTCTGAGCGAACGTCACCGCATCCTCTATTGTCTGCTTCGCGTGTTTTTCGACTTTTTCCAGTTCCTCAGCCGAAAACAGCTTCTTATCCAGCAGATACGCTTTCATCCGCTTGATCGGATCCTTGAGCTTCCACTCTTCGATCTCTTCCTTGGTGCGGTATACGTTCGCGTCGCTCTTGGAATGTCCGAGATAGCGGTAGGTGTCGCAGACCAGCAGCATGGGACCGTTTTTGCGCACATATTCGCGCGCCTTTCTCGTCTCCTCATATACCGCGATCACGTCGTTGCCGTCCACCGTCTTGCCTTTCATGCCGTAGCCTGTGGCACGTATGGCGATGTCGCTGATCGCCATTGAGCGCTTGCTGCTCATCGACATGCCGTACTTGTTATCCTCGCAGACGAACAGTACAGGCAGCTTCCAGACAGCCGCCAGATTCAGCGATTCGTGGAACGTGCCCTCGTTCGCCGCTCCATCTCCGAAAAAGCCCACCACGATGCGGTCGATGCCCTTCATCTGCGTGGTGATGCCGGCGCCCACGGCCAGCGGAATGCCGCCGCCCACCACGCCGTTCGCGCCCAGGTTGCCGCCACCGATATCGGCGATATGCATGGAGCCGCCCTTGCCCTTGCAGTAGCCGGCTTCCTTGCCCAAGAACTCCGCCATCATACGATTGATATCAATGCCCTTGGATATGCACTGCCCATGTCCGCGGTGCGTGCTGGCCATGATGTCCTGCGGCTCCAGCGCGCAGCACACGCCCGTTGCCGACGCTTCTTCCCCGACGTAGAGATGCGTTGTGCCGTGCACCATTCCCATTGAGAAAAAATACGCCACTTTTTCCTCAAAGTTTCGTGTGAGCAGCATCTTTTCGTACATTTCCTGCAGCTTTTTCTTGCTAATGCTTGCCATCTTGATCCTTCCCTTAAAAATGAAAATTTGTTTAAAAGCGCTTCGAGTTAAACTCAACTTATGTACGCTTCACCTTTTACACCTTAGTTTAACACATGTCATTACATACGTCAATCAAACGTGCCTCTTGGTTACGTTCGTAACCAATCCGGCTAATCTCTTCGGTGTCGGTTCATTCTACCATAAAACCAGCACCGACGCGAAATATACATCCAAAGTGACTAAACCCCGCCACAGCTTGCGCCGGTTGCGGGGTCTTTATCATCAATTATTTTGCAGCCTGATATTTATCCAACAGAAATTCCTTTGCCGTTTTCACGTAATCGATCGATGCCTGACGGTCGTCTGTCGCCCACATCTCCGCAACGAGAAGTCCTCTGAATTGTATGTGCCTGAGCAGTTTGAAAAATCCGATAAAATCCACAGTCCCTTCCCCGTAGGGTATTTCCCTTACTTTTCCGGGGACCGTATCCTTCAGATGAATGGCCATGATGTGCCCGGCGCCGCTCGCAAAATCCCTGCGGATGTTCTGCCCCGCGGATGTCAGGTTCCCCACATCCGGATAAACCTGAAGATAAGGGGAATTTTGCTTATTCACGTAATGCATCGCCTTTTTGATCGAGTCCATCAGGTCCGTCTCCATCGTTTCAAAGGCAATGGAGACACCGCGGCTCGCGGCATATGCCGTCACCTCGCCCAGCGCCTGCTCAAACAACATGTGTGTACGCTTGCTGGGCTTATTATAATACTCATCATAACCCGCAAGCTGAACAATGCGGATACCGATCTGGATGGAGAAGTCAATCGCATCCTTGATCAACTGTATACCCAGCGCACGGGTCGTTTCATTCTCAGAACCAATGGGATATCGGCGGTTGCCTGACAAACACATTGTCAGTATAGGCATGCGCTGGCGGCGTATGGCAGCCACCAATTCGTCGCACTCCTCCGGCGTCCATTTAACGCGCGCTATCTTTTCGTCCGTCTCGTCTATACTGATTTCAATGAAATCATATCCGGCGAGCTTTGCTGTTCCCAGACGCTCATCCCAGGTCATATCAGCTGGCAAAGCTTTTTCGTATAGTCCCAACAGGCAGTCGTTGATTTGCGTCACAAATAATAACCCCTTTCCTCATGCCGTCTGCTGTTTCCATCAGACGAACAGAGTCAACTAAAAAGACAAAAAACGCTCTGAAAAACGGATTATTTTATTTTTTCTGCCCAACATCCTTGAAGATTTCCGCCGCGTGGTCAGACTGTTCCTTTGTCAGTTCAGCGGGAACGCCTGCCGCCTTAGCAGCCAGATATGCCTTTGCCGTTTCTTCCATATATATGGCGGCATATAATGCTTCCTTCAGATTTCCGCCCACCGTCACCACGCCGTGATGCTTCAGTATCACCGCACGTTTTCCGTTTATATTCTCCACGGTTTCAATGCCCATATTGAGGCTGGCCGGAGAGCTGTACGGCGCTACGTTGACCTCGCCCAGCGTCACGTTGGAAAGCGTCGTCGTCACAGCCGGCAGCCTGTCTGCGATCAGCCCCACAGCCGTGGAATACACCTGATGCGTGTGGATGATAGCGTTCACCTCAGGCATATGCTTATAGATGTACAGCAACGCGATCGTATCCACCGAAGGCTTTAAGTCCCCTTCCTTGATGTTGCCTTCAATATCCATCCGCAGCACATCCTGCGGTTTCATCGTCTCGTAATATGTTCCGGAAGGTGTGACCAATATGTCACCGTCAGGCAGCCGCATGCTGACATTTCCGCCAGCCAGCGCGATCAGCCCATATTCCTTGATCGTAAGTGCAGTATCAATAACTGCCTGTTTTTCCTTCTCGTACATAAAATCTACCCTCCACGCGATTGTTGTTATAACAAGTCTAACATATGTTTTTACACTTGTCAAACATATTCTGTGACATATGTGCCCTTATTGGGCACTTTCGTTGACATTTGTAATAAATAATGTTAGAATCTTTTCTGCATCCAATTTGCATTTATTTTTGCTGTCATAATTTTTGCGTTTGGTGTATAATTCAAAACAGCCACGAAACGGTTATCGATCATCAAGGAGAAGAAATAAATGAAACATAAGAAGATCACGGCGCTGGCGCTTGGGTTGCTGCTGATATTGTCCGGCGGCTGCAGCCTGGTGGACAAGGACGAAGAAAAGGCGGCCGAAATTGACAAGAACAAAGTCATTATCGAGTACAAGGATCTCGATATAAAAAAAGATGATATCACCAAAAAAATGAACAAATATCTGACCGCCCAGGGTATGGCGATTGCGGACCTTAAGGATAGCGAGGATGACAAGGAGATATGGGATCGTTTTAAAAACGACATCGTTCAAGAGGTGGCCGTAAGCCAGATCGCTTTGGAAAAAGCGTCTGAACTGGGGCTCGACAAGCTCACGGAAGAAGACGAAAAGTCGCTGGACGAAGCTTATGAATCCAGCCTGTCCGCCATCAAGTCCACTGTCGAAACGTCTGTGAAAGCGGCTATGGCCAGCAACGAGTCACTCGACTACGATACCGAATACCAGCGCCAGCTGGAGGAGTATTTTTATCTCCAGGGCTATTCTGTGGACACATACCGCGAGGACCTGGAAAAGGAATTCATCGTCAACAAGGTTAAGGAGTACTATACCAAGGACATCTCCGTTACGGAAGAAGAAGTCCGGAAATACTATGACAGCAATGTCGAGTTGCAGCAGCACAACATCGAGCTTAATCCCGAGATGGTGGAGCAGCAGGCAGCTTTTGGCGGTTATGTGCTGTACTATCCCGCCGGTTATCTGAAGGTTCGCCATCTGCTGATCGGGTTTGAGTCAGAGACGCGCGGCGCTGCCGCCATTGCTTATGCCAACGGCGACATGACGGAATACAACCGGATTATCGACGAAGCGCTGCCTTCCATACAGCCGAAGATTGATGAGGTGCTGGCCAAGCTGGAAGCGGGCGAAGATTTTACAGCGCTGATCGACGAGTACAACGATGACACCAGCGTAGACATTGAGCCATACCGTTCCGAGGGTTTTGCCGAAGGGCCGTATTCCACCAACATCGATATCCCCGGATACATCGACGCGCTGACTAAGCTCACTGCACCGGGCCAGTATACCACCATCAACACGTTCTACGGATGTTACATCATCCGCTGCGAGAAACTGCTGGAAGGCGCCGTTCCGTACGAAGACGTCAAAGACAGCTTCACAACATCTCTCGAGGCACAGAATAAAGACGTGGAATGGTCTACTGTGACTCAGGGCTGGATAGACGAAGCCAAAAACGCCGGCACTCTGAAGCTCTATACCGACAGATATTGATGCACATGCGCAGCGCCCTGCCGACGAAGCAGGGCGCTTTTTTATGCTCTCAGGTATGGTGACAAGCTATAGCAGCCCGCTGCCTATTTCAGGCTTCATCGGCCCTTCGACGCAAGATACGGAGTCGTATTAATGCAACACGCTACGGCTAATATGATGCCTTTAATTAATCCCTATGACAACCCCCTCGATCGCAGCGAAAAACCATTTCCGGGTACAGATGAATCTTATCCATATAAGCGCAACAGTATGAGCTATATTGCCGGCACGGATGTCCCTCCTCTCATTTCTTGAAATGGTATAGGCTTTTATACTGCCTGATCTCCCGAGACAACCGTGAGTAATCTGAACACAAAAAAGGCTCCCTGCAAGGAAGCCTTTTCGTTATTGTTATTAGGCAGTGCGTCTCCTTGAGACCAACTGCTGAACCTGATCCAGCACCACAGCGATGAGCAGTATCGTGTAGCTGATAAAGCTGTGCCAGAACGTGCTGACATGATATAGTGTGAGCGCATTGGTGACCAGCTGCATCAACACCAAACCAAGTATCGAGCCAAATATCGTACCCCTGCCGCCAGTCAGGCTCGCGCCGCCGATGACCGCCGCGGAGAGTGCCGTCATCTCAAGGCCTTCGCCAGCGCTCATCGGCACGCCGGAGAACTTGGACAGATAGATGATGCCGGCAAGACCGGCCAGCGTGGAGCAGACGACTCCCACAATGATGATCGTCTTCTGCGTGTTGATGCCGGAATACTCCGCTGCCCTAGGGTTGCTGCCCGTGTAGAATACGATGCGCATCGACGAGGAGTGACGCACGATATAGTCAGCAATCAGCGCGATTACGACAAATATGATCACCTGTACAGGGAACTGTGTCGGGAACGCAGTGCCGTCTCCGAACAGCTTGCCCTGGCCGAGTCCCAAGAACAGCGGATGCTGGTTCAGTATCGCCACGATGGAGATCGGGGTACCGGTGGACAGTATCAGCACCAGGCCGCGGATCATGCCCATGAAAGCCAGCGAGACGATGAAGTGCGTCAGCTTCAGCTTGGTGACCAGCAGGCCCATGATCAGGCCGATCAACGCACACACCAGTATCGCGATCAGTGCAGCGATCCACGGGTCCATACCGCCCTTGAACAGCAGACCGCAGATGGTCATCGCGAAGCACAGCACCGAACCCACCGACAGGTCGATGCCGCCGACGATCAGTATCAGCGTCATGCCGATCACGACGATGCCATCGACAGACAAAGCGCTCAGAATCACGCGTATGTTTGTCCATTGTGGAAAAAACTTTGATGTGAATGACATAATCAATATAACCGCCACAACGACAAGAAGAAGGTTCAGCTCACGTACATTTTTGAGCCTGGAGCCAAATCCGCCCTTTTTATCGACTTTCACTTCCGAATTCTTAGTTGCCATCATCTTCTCTCCTTATTCACATATTGCCTGGTATTGGCTTGCACCCGATGCGTAGTGCATAATGTTCTTGCCTTCAATTTCCGCGCCGCTGACCTCGCCGCATAGTCTGCCTTCGTTCATGATCAGCACCCGGTCGCACATACCGACGATCTCGTTCATTTCAGATGAAATCATAATGATGCCGATGCCGCGATTGACGAGCTCGCGAAGTATCTTATGTATCTCCGCTTTGGCGCCCACGTCGATGCCCCTTGTAGGCTCATCCATGATCACAACTTTGGGCGTTACGGCCAGCACCTTGCCCAGCAGTACCTTCTGCTGGTTTCCGCCCGACAGGCTTGAGATCAGCTGTTCGGTGCTGCTGCATTTTATGTTCAGAGACTGCACTTTTTCCTGAGCCAGCGCTTCCTCTTTCCGGCGGCTCAGCATGCCGCTTTTGGAAACGCTTTTGACAAACATCGATGACACATTGTATTTGATGCTCATCTCCAGGAACAGGCCCGTCTCTTTTCTGTTTTCAGACAGGTAAACCAGTCCCGAGTCAAACACTTCGCGAGAGGATTGGGTGGTGATGTCCTTACCCAGAAAACTGACCTTACCCCTTTCAAGCTTTCGGAGGCCAACGATTCCCTGAGCCACCTCGCTGCGGCCAGCACCCACCAGTCCTGAAAGGCCCAGCATTTCGCCCTCATAAAGCTTGAAGTCGATATCGTGAAAACGCCGTTTGAAATCGGTGAGTCCCTGTACATCAAGGAGCACCCTGTCCTCTGAATAAACGAGGCCTTCAGCTTTGGAAGGATAGATACTGTCAATCTCGCGGCCCACCATATCGGCCACCAGCGACATCGGCGTCACGTCCTTCACATCGTTTACACTGATCATATGGCCGTCGCGGAGCACAGTGACGCGGTCACACTGCTCGAATATTTCGTTCATGCGATGGCTGATGAATATGATGCCAATGCCCTCTTTTTTGAGCTGCTGCATGATGGCGTACAGCGCTTCCGCTTCCGCTTCGGTCAACGCCGCAGTGGGTTCGTCGAGAATCAGCACCTTGCACTGTATCGACAGTGCGCGCGCGATCTCCACCACCTGCTGCTGCGATATGGACAGATTCTCAACGATACTGTCCGGATTGATTGAATCCTTTGACAGAGGATACAGTATTTCTGTTGCCCGTTTTTTCAGCCCTGAGAAGTTGACGTGCAGTGTCGGCTTCTTGTTGATTTCCGACATGAATATATTCTCTGATACCGAAACGTCCTGACACAGGGCGATCTCCTGATGCACAAAGCAAATACCGTTCTCCTGTGCCACAAAGGCATTTTTTACGTCTACTTGCTTGCCGTCAACAAATATCTCGCCACTTTCTGGCTTGACCAGTCCGTACGTGATATTCATCAGCGTGGACTTGCCGGCGCCGTTTTCACCGATAAGGGCATGAATTTCCCCTTTTCTAACTGAAAAATCCACGTCGATCAAAACCTGCGTCGGGCCAAAAGATTTATTAATGCCTTTTAGCTCCAATGCATTTTCAGCCACAAAATCTACCTCCGTTTACCTTTATTGAAAACTGTAAATGTAAGAAATCAGTTTGAACAAATACTGCAATGTTAACGAATAATGTTATAGCACTTGATAAATACAATTATAACTATTTTCATAACATTTGTCAACACTATTTTATATGTATGTTATTATAGCAACTTTATGATATATTCGCGTCGTTCATCATATAAATATGCTGTCACAAATCCATTCTTTCCAATACATGGCCGTGAAAAAAGCAAGCCCGGAAACGGGCTTGCTTTTCACTATGCACCATTCTTATGACTCGGGAATGTAGGGCCCCAGCATGTCTTCGATGCTGGAGTATCCCAGTTTCTCAGCATACTTGTCTACGTAGAAGTAGTCAGCGTTCTCGGCCGTCACAACGTTCAGGCTGTTGTCAAGGAACGGAATCTGGATAGCAGACTTGCCGTTGTCTTCATCCGGGCTCATGAAGGTGGTGTATTCCGGATGGCAGGCAAGGAACAGCGTCAGCATGCCCATATAGCCCTGGCAGCCCTGGTTCGGGTCGATAGCGCCCCAAATCTGTCCGGCCTTGATCATGTCAAGTATCGTCGCGTTAACGTCGCAGCACAGCACGCGCAACCCGCTTTTCAGCTCAACCGCTGCCTGCGCAGCGCCCATGCCGGAGTTAGCTTCAGGCATAAACACGCCGCCGAGGTCCGGATGCATCTGAGCCACTGTCATAACAGCCGTGTAGGAAGCGTCGGGATCCTGCTTGGAAACTTCCTGAGCCACCACTTCGATGTCGGGATATTCAGCCTTTATGGTCGCCACAAACGTATCCGTGCGGATGTCATGGTTGGTCTGACCGGGGTTGGTCAGCGTCATCACTTTGCCCTTGCCGCCCATGTCTTCAGCCATTGTGCGGGCAGCAAATTCGCCTTCGTTCACGTTATCTGACGTAATGTAGATCGGTCTGTTGGAAGCCGGTGAGTCGGATGCGAAGGTCGCAACCATAACGCCCTGCTCCATCGCTCTGTTGATGGGTTCCACGAACGGATCAGCGTTGATCGGCGAGAGGTAGATGCCTGTGGGGTTCTTGGCCAGAATGCTGTCGAACACGGCAACCTGAGCCTGAGCTTCGTATTCCGTTGTGCCTTCATAATAGGTCTGGACGCCCAGCTGTTTACCGCATTCTTTGAAACCAGCATATACCGGGAACCAGTACTCAACACCGGAAACGAATACGCACATATAGTACGATTCATCCGGGCTTCCGTAAATACCCTTTGCAGCAGCAGCCGGTGCAGCAGCGCTGTCGTCGGCAGCAGGCTGTTCGGCGGCAGGCTGTTCAGCGGCAGGCTGTTCAGCAACGGGCGCCTGTGCAGCAGAATCGCAAGCCACAAAAGATACGCTTACCATGGCTATAACGAGAGCAACCAGCAGTAACTTCTTGATCGTTTTCTGCATTTTCCACATCCTCCAAATAACTTATTTTATTTGACTTAAACCCCTTTAAGTCAAAAATCACTCATATGGAAAAACGGTAAGATGATATATTGCAGTGTATATAAGGTAAAGTATCAATCAACGCGCTAATCATAACATATTCCTTAACGTATGTCAAACATTTTATCTGACAAATGTTAATGCCGTTTTGGCCCGTTTTTTAGGACTTTTTCTTATACCAATACGCGCCAGATATTGTAACTCAAAGTATCATATAGACTCCGATATGGGATCATTCCACCACGGCATCCGAGTAATAAGCACTTTATTCTTTACATATTTAAGCTACATTGAAGCTGTGAGAGTGTCCGTAGAATCAGGAACAGCAATGCCAGTTCCTGCATGTTGATTTATTTATAAGCTTAATAATTTCTGCCTGATAATTATAATATGAAGCAATATAATAATACAGCGTTATATATTGTCAGTTGTTTGCCAATTATGACGATAGATCTGCTATTTCGTAAAAACATGAGGAGCCATTCGGCTCCTCCCTTTCATTCTGACTATAAATAATTCCGGGATACGTAGTTCAGGCGGTTAGCGTTTCTCTGGTCAGCACATGGTTGAGCGCCACTGCCAGCACCAGCACCACGCCGGTCGCCAGAGACTGCCAGTACGGGGCGATCACCGACTTGAGCCCCAGCGTCAGGCATGCGATAATGAGCGCGCCGATGACCGACTTGATCACCGACCCCTCTCCGCCCGTAAACACTGTGCCGCCCAGCAGCACCGCAATGATGGCCTGCGTCTCCGTCCCGATGCCCGTATACGGCTCGCCTATCGTCAGATAGCTGGCCCGGGCCACGCCCGCCAGCGCAGACAAAGCGCCCAGCATGATGTACACACCCCACACCACCTTGACAGCGTTGATGCCGGACAGCTCGGCCGCGGTACGGTTACCGCCCACTGCGGCGACATATTTGCCCAGCACCGTATGCCGCTGCACCACCCAAAGCACGGCGATAACCAGCATCGTTACGATCAGCGCCCACGTTAATCCCGATCCTTTTATCAGAACCTCAGCGCGGGAAAAATCGCCCATCCACGTGGGCATTTTGTGCAGTTCGTCGCCCTTTATGGCTGAAATGCCCTTGGGCACCAGATAACGCGCCAAGCCCTGATATACGTTCATCGTAATCAGCGTCGCGATAACCGGCGTGATGCGCAATTTCATGACCAGCCAGCCGTTGATGAAACCCAGGACCATCCCTAGCACCAGCGTCAGCAGCAACGCGGGCCAGAAGCCAAAGCCGTTCAGCACCAGTATAGCGTTGAAGACCACGGTCAGGCTCAGTATGCTGCCCACCGACAAATCGATGTTGCCCGATATCATGATAAACGTGAAAGCACAGCTGATGATGATCACCGGCACCGACAGATTGATCACGTTAATCAGATTGGGCCAGTACAGAAAGTTGCCCCTCTGAAACAGCTCGCCATCCAGCAAGCTCAACACTACGATCACCAGCAGCAGTATCGCATAGACATAGACGCTTTTGATTGTATTCCGGCCGGATATGTGCCTGCGGTCCGGCGCAATGCCTCTTTCCTCCATGTTGTTCACCCTTCCCTTAATCATCGTTCCGCCCCCTGTTACGCGCTACGCTTGTCGAGGGCATACCTCTGCGCCAGTATCGCAAGGAACGTCACCACGCCTTTTAATATGAACTGCCATTCGGGGCGGAGCAGCAGGCTGGTCGCCGCCGAAACGATGACGCCGATGATCAGCGCGCCTACCACCGTGCCGGCCACGGAGCCAAAGCCGCCGTTGATGCTCGTGCCGCCCAGCAGCGTGACCACCAGCGCGTTGAACTCAAAGCCCTCACCGCGCGTCGATATGGCTGCCCGGCTTTCCGAAGCCAATATGATACCCGTGATGCCTGCCAGCAGCGCGCTCAGCAAATACAGCAGCGTGATGTGGCGCTCCACCTTGATACCTGACAGCCGCGCCGCCTCAAGGTTGGCACCGATCAGGTATGTCCGCCGCCCGAAGGTCGTCTTTTTCTCCACAAACAGCGCCAGCAGCACCAGCACCAGCGCGATGACAACCGCTATCTTGATAGGCCCGATCAGCGTCATGTTGCCGACGACGCCGTATACATCCGGCAGCCCCGCGCTGCGCTGCGCACCCTGGGTCAGTACTTCCGCTACCCCTCGCGCCACCGACATGGTACCCAGCGTCACGATGATGGACGCTACCTTGAGCCTCGCGATAAAGAACGCGTTGAGCGCGCCGATTACCAGGCACCCGATCAGCGCCAGCGCCACGCTTATGCCATAGTCCATTCCGAGACCGGTCGCGAGCTCCGAGAATCCCGCTTTCTGTGTCTGGCAGAAGTAGGCCGCCAGTACGCCGGACATCGCGATGATGCCGCCGACAGACATATCAAAATGCCCCGTGGTCAGCAGAAACGTCACACCGATACCCAATATGACGATATACCAGTTGTTCGCCAGCAGGTTCAGCACAATAGGAATCGAAAAGTATTTGGGGATAAACAGGCTTGCCAGCGCAAACACCAGTACCAGAACCACCAGCATGGAGAGGTTGATAAACGATTCGTTGCTCATCTTTCCTCTGCTAAATATATTGACCGCTCGCTTATTCACCGTCACACACCCCCCCGGTACAAATATGAATGATCCTCTGCGCGTCGATATCCTCTCCGTTTTTGAGTTCCGACCGCAGCTCCCCTTCGTAAAGCAGGTATATGCGGTCACACGAATTGAGTATTTCGGGCAGCTCAGAGGAAAAGAACATGATGGATTTGCCCTCCTTGGCCAGCTCGCGTATGATCTGGTATATCTCCGCCTTGGCGCCCACGTCGATGCCCCTTGTGGGTTCATCCAGCAGCAGCAGCTCCGCGTCGGCGAACAAGCACTTGGAGAATACCACCTTTTGCTGGTTGCCGCCTGAAAGCTTGGCAGTTTCCTTCTCCATTGAATCCGTCTTGATGTTGAGCTTTTTGATATATTCCGTTGCTACAGCCTTCTCTTTGGCCGTGCTGATCATGCCGCCGCTGGTGATCTTTTTCATGTTCATCACCGGTATGTTCCGGCGAATTGTCAGCAACGTAAACAGCCCCTGTGTTCGCCGCTCCTCCGGCACAAACGCGATCCCCGCCTCAATCGCCTTGACGGGCGTTTGTCCCAGCTTTTTGCCGGCAATCTCGATCTGTCCCGTATACCGGTCCGCTCCGAATATGGCCCGGGCCAGTTCCGTCTTTCCGGCACCCACCAGACCGTAAAATCCAACGATCTCGCCTTTTTTGACCTTGAATGATATATCCTTCAGTTTGTGGTTTGTGAGGTTGCGCACGTCCAATAGTACCTCGTCGGACTGCTCCTCTTTGGGTATGTACGATTCCATCACCGTTTTGCCGATCATCATACGGATCAGCTCCATACGGTCCTTGACCTCGGACATCGGCTTCGTCTCTATATGTTTTCCGTCACGCATCACCGTCACGTAATCGCCCAGCTCAAATATCTCGTCCAGCCTGTGTGATATGTAGATTACCGTCACATTCTGCTCGCGCAGCCTCTTAACAATTTTGAATAGGCGCTCAATTTCGCTTTCCGACAGCGCGGCGGTCGGCTCATCCATGATGATGATATCCGCATCCGACGCCACCGCCTTAGCGATCTCGATGATCTGTTTTTTTGCAACGCTCAGCCTTGAAACGCGTTCTTTCGGGTTTATGCTCGGTTCGATGTGCCTTAGGACTTCAAGTATCTTCTTAACTTTGTCTGTCTTGCGCAAAAAACCAAATTTTGTGTCCTCTATGCCCAGCGTCAGGTTTTCTTCCACCGTGAGCTGGTCTACCACATTCAGTTCCTGAAACAGCGTGCTGATGCCCTTTTCTCCCGCTTCCTTAGGGCTGACAGCCGAGTATTCCTGTCCATTGAGTAAAATGATGCCTGACGTTCTGGTGAAGGCTCCCGTCAGTATTTTGATCAGCGTGGATTTCCCGGCTCCGTTTTCACCCACAAGGCAATGGATGGTGTTTTTCGTGATGTTGAAGCTGACATCGTTTACCGCCCTGACGCCCGGAAAATCTTTGACCAGGTTTTTGATTTCCAACGCATACTCGCTCATAAATCTCTCCCCATTCTGTTTACCCGATAAAGCCTCGTCTTTTCGGGGGCCCCGTTTTTTTGCCGGGAGGAGGGCCATAAAGGCCCTCTCCCGGCGACGTTAATTCTGTTGTTTTTAAGCTGTTGTTATGACACATCCGCCGCAGTGAGGCTGGTACCAAACTGCTCGTTGTACCATGCAAGCGCATCATCCATCGTCATGTTCCAGGCGTCAACCACCTGCACAGGCCCAAAGATTTCTTCAGCCGGCTGAGAGGTCGGAGCGATCTCGCCGAGGTAAATCTTCACGATCATGTCGATGATGGCCGCAGACGTGCCGATCGGCGGCAGGCCCAGCGATGCCTTCAGCGAGCTGTTCGGGTCGAAAATCAGCTTCATCTCGGAGACGGGGCAGTCCACGCTGCAGACGATTTCCGTGGTGGGTTTGCCATTGTCCATCGTGCCGCGTCCGGCATCGGTCAGAGCCGCCATCGCGCCGGGGGTCAGGTCGCCAGCTTCCGAATAGATGATGTTGACTTCGGGATTCGTCACCAGTATGTTGCTCAGCGCTTCCTTGGTGGCGTCCGCGCTGCCCTTGGAATCGAAGCAGCCGAGGTCGGTGTAGTTGCCCGCGCCCACGACGCTCTCAATGCCCTGCACAAACGGGTCCGTACGGCCGGTCTTCACCTCTCTGTTGTCCGGCCAGCCGAGCTGCACCGTCACGATCTTCTTGTCGGGGTTGGCTTCAAGCCACTTCTTCGCAGCATCGGCGCCCATCTGGAACGAGCCGCCGGCTTCGTCGCTGCGGTAGGTCGGGATGCCGGTGTCTCCGAGCGGGCTGAAGAACGACGTTACGGCAATGCCCTTATCAAGAGCCGCCAGCACACCGGGGGTCGCCGCATCGGGTTCCCAGATCTGCAGGGACGCGCCGTCGTAGTCGGACGTTGCCAGCATGTCGACGTTCTGCGTCATCACGTTCGCATCAGACTGACCGTCGATGATGGTGACTTCCGCGCCATACTTCTCCTTCGCGTAGTCCACCGCCGCCTGAGCGCGCGCCTGATGGAATTCGTTGGCCATTGTGGACACGAAGTATGCGATCTTCATACCTTCGGCTGTCTTTTCCTCAGTCGCAGGCTGCGCTTCTTCTGTGGGCGCGGCCGCTTCTTCCGTAGCTGCCGGTTTCTCAGAAGCGGGCGCTTCTGTTTGAGCCGGGGCAGAAGGCTGACACCCTGCCATCATTGCCACTGCAAACAGCAGGCTCAGGAAAATCACGATTACCTTTCTCATTTTATTCCTCCTGTATTTTTTATATTTAACCAACCGCCATAAGCCGCTGGTTAACAGCGATTCGTTACAGAGCAGCCAAGCGCGAGTCCGCCCCCAGCTTTTCAGTGATGCTGAGAATGCTGCGCGCCGTCGTTTCGTCGGTAACCATGTATTTGATAATGCCGGTTCTAAGAGCGCCTATTATAGCCAGCACTTTATGCGTCCCCGCCGCGATGCAGACCACCTTCCTGATGCTTCGCAGCTGCTGCTCGCTGATGCCCATAATCCGCTGACTGTAGTCGTTCTCGATGAACTGCCCCCGGATATTGAAACGCCGGGCACATATATCCCCCACCGCGCGGGATTCATCTATCAGATGCATTTGCATCGGATCCGCGGTTTGCTCGTGATTGTAGCTTTCGGGCGGTGCTCCTGCCGAAATCACGGCGACGTCCATCTCATCCCACTTTCTCATGACCGCCTTCATCGATGCGCTTTGCATATAAAGCTCTTTGTCTGAAACCGACTCCGCAATAGCCGGAGCATAAATAAATGTTGGCGTGCCGCGGAGCGTTTCGGCAAACATGCGCACCATCTCATTAAGCTGATACTCGGAGGAAATGCGCGATGTGCCGCCGATCAGCGGTATAACGTTGATGCCCCTCAGTTGCCCTCTGTTTTGGAATGACAGCATAAATTCATAGCAGGTGAGTCCCCAGGCAATGCCGATCGTTGAGTTGGATTCCAGAAGGTTTTCAACATAGTCCGCGCCCTGTGAAACGATCACTCTGTTGATGATATGTATCGAATCGGTAACGGTGGGAATAACAAGGCAGTCGTCCAACCCGAACTGCAGTGTCATTCGCTCCGCGATGTCCTGCACGTTTTTGCGGGGGTCTTTGATGTGGATCTCAATCAGCCCCATCTCTTTGGCCTGAGACAATATCAAAGAGATGGAGGATCTCGATATCCCCAGCTTATAGGCGATACTGTCCTGCTTCAGCCCTTCCGAGTAGTACATTTTGGCCACTTGCACCATCAACTGCATATCGTACCGTGTCATCTGCACCGCTCCGTCAATTTATACCGTCTGCCACCTGAATCCAACTTCATCGCGTTATACTTCGTCAGAATGGTGGCATCAGCAAATAAGCCCTGGCAAATTTCGACCCATTCCATGCCGCCAGGAAAACCAGTCAGCCGTATCAATTATCTCTTCGGGTATACAACAAATTGCTGTCTGCAAATCTCGAATTTATACTAACACATCCCATGACATATGTCAAACAAATGTTAGGCATTTGTCAAACATTTTTTCTGACAAATGTTTTCTAGAGCTTTCCTCTCGTTGTATAATTATGCTATCCATTGTATCCTTGGAAGCCATACAATTCTGATCATTTCACCTCATATAAAAAAGGCCCGGTGGGGCCTTTTAACATAACGTATATCTTCTTGTTTCGGATTGATAGCATCATCGACAGACCGCGGCAACCCATGGTTATCGATTCTCACATTTTCCGCAGCCTGACCGGCCCGCTAGTCCAGTTCCGGCAGCTGCTTCACCGCCGCCAGCCAATCCTCCGGCAGGTCTTCCATGCCGTTCCGAGCGCCCAGTATAGCGCCCACGATCATGCCGCGCGTTGCCGAATCGCCGCCGATGCGCGCGTTCAGAGACAGCACCGTCCGGTAATCGGACGAGGTCAGCAGCAGTGCAAATATAACCGGTATGGCATGGTGTGCATGGCAGCTCTGTCCCAACGCCTCCGCGATATCCGTCGCGTTCTTGCCCGCCGCCGCTTCAGCCGCTTCCAGATATCCGTCCAGCAGCGCCGTATCCTGCCCAGCCTGCTTCATATCGCCCAAACACGCCCGCAGCACTTCGGACACTGAGGTCTCTTCCCCCTCCAAAACGCGCAGTGTCATCCGGGTAAACAGCTCCGTTGCCAGCAGTGACGGCTCGCTGTTGTGTGTGAGCCGGCTCTGACCAATCGCCGCTTCCAGCGCTTTTTCCGGCTGCTCCACCCAATACAGCACCGGTGCGATACGCGCGGCCCCGCCCAGCTCGTCGGACTGCGATCCGGTCAGCGCCCCCTTCTCGAACGCCTCAAGTGAGCCTTTGCTGGCCATATCCATATAACCGCCATAGCTGCTCATATAACGCCGCCATACTGTCCGGAAACCATCGTCAGTGTACCGGCCCTGCCATTCCTTAAGATAATCGAACAGCAGCAGCGCCTGATCGCCATAGTGCGTGTAATCGCCCAGATGCTTGCCGGTATGCCAGCCGCCTGGAAGCGGCTCGTGCGGCGCGTCATATTGTCCGAAGCGCGCCTCGATCACCTTCACATTGTAAATCCAGTGGGCTCCCAGCACAAACGCATCGCCCAGAAAGCTGCCCAGCAGCATGGCCTTCTTACGTTCCATTTTTTCCACTGCCATCACAATACCTCCTTTTTCGGTTTAGCACGAGATTTATTTCCTTATATATAGTATTATACCACACATGAGCCTTTTGACGCGACACACGCGATGTCCGCAACCATGGCATCGAATCATGTCACTGAAAAGGGCACGATCTTGACAACTCCGGCCTGCGTCACCTAATATAACTTTATTATATAAATTCAGTAGGAAATCAGGTATTTAGATGGATGCAATACACCGGTCAGCCGACATGGGTCAAAATATCATCAGCCCCATCATCAGGGATGCGGCGGAAAGCGATCTGCCCGCCATCGCCGGCATCATGAACCATTACCGGCAGCACACCAGCCACATCTGGGACCGCACCGCCGTTTCTCCCGAAAAGGCCAAAGCGTGGCTGGCGGGACACCAACAGCCGCCATATACCGCCATCGTTGCGGAGCTTGCGGGCCAAGTGGTGGGATACGCGTCGCTCTCGCAGTTCCGTCCATACAGCGGATATGACGTGACAGCGGAAAACAGCATCTACCTCGCGCCCGACTGGGAAGGCCGGGGCGTCGGCGCGGCGCTAATGACAGAGCTACTGCATCGCGCCCGGAAAAACGGGCTTAAAGCCGTCACTGCGTGGATAGACAGCAATAACAGCCCGTCCGTTCGCTTCCACGAGAAGTTCGGGTTTCGGCACGCAGGCACAATGGAGCGCGTGGGCATGCTGGACGGCCATTTGACAAGTGTCATCATCTTGGTGCTCAGTATCGCCGACGCCGAGGACTAACACGGTTATCACAAAGCGCTGCGCAAAGAATGGCGGCTGTACAACGGGCCGCTGTTTTTATATAATGCATAGAGCAAGGGCGATTGACTGCCCATAGGAAAAGACACAGGAGCCATATGATATATCTGGACTATGCCGCCCTTACGCCGGCCAGTGAAGAAGCCCTTCAGGTGTTCTGCGACACCTTGCGCCGATATCCGGCCAACCCCAACTCCGCGCACGCCGCGGGGCTGGAGGCGCGGGCGCTGCTGGACGGCTGTACGCAGCGCATACTGCACCGATTGGGGGCGGATGGCTGCGAGATCGTGTACACCTCGGGCGCGGGCGAAGCGAACAACCTCGCCATCAAAGGCGTCGCGGAGCAATACAAGAGATACGGACGGCACATCGTCTCCACATACATGGAGCACTCATCGGTGAACGGCGCTCTGGCCGCGTTGCAAAACATCGGCTTCGAGATCAGCTACGTGAACATATGCGCGGACGGTCAGGTGGATGTGGCGCATCTCGAATCGCTGCTGCGGGACGACACCGTACTCGTGTCCGTCTGCGCTGCGGACAGCGAGCTGGGTGTGCGCCAGCCATTGGAGCGCATTGCCCCGCTGCTGGCAGACCGCACCCGCTGTTTTTTCCATGCGGACGCGGCACAGGCTGTGGGCAAAACGCCATTTGCCATGGACTGCATTGATCTGCTCACGTTCGCGCCCTATAAGTTCTACGGTCTGCCCGGCTGCGGTGCGCTCGTTAAAAGACCCGACATCATACTGGAACCGCTGATACACGGCGGCGCCAGTTCATCGCCTTACCGCAGCGGCACGCCCGCGCTCGGGCTCATCGCATCCTCTGAGCATACGCTGAATATTGCGATGGACAACATGGACGCCCATATTGAGTACGTACAGGCGCTGAATAATCGGTTGCGCACGGCACTATCCGCTTACCCGCGGCTCGTCGTCAACAGCACGGCGTATTCCATACCGCACATACTGAACGTCAGCCTGCCGGGTATCAATACGCGCCGCTTTTTAAACGAGCTGAGCAGCCGTGGCGTCTACCTGTCTGAAAAATCCGCCTGCTGCGCGCCGGGCACGCCCTCCCGCCCCGTCTACGCAATGACGAACGACAGGAAACGCGCGTTGTCCACGCTGCGCATCAGCCTGTCGCATCTTACCACGAACGCGGAGATCGATGCATTTCTGGCGCACTTCAACGACGTATACCGCCTGATGGCGTAACAGAGGAAACAATGGAGAAATTTCAGGAGATCGAACGCAGCCTCATCACCAAATACCGCCGGGACATCTGGCGGCCCTTCATCACCGCTGTTGTCCAGTATCAGCTGATACAGGAAGGCGATTCGGTAGCCGTCTGCATTTCGGGCGGCAAGGACTCGATGCTGATGGCTAAGCTGATGCAGGAGCTGGAGCGGCACGGCCCTCGCCGCTTCCGCGCGGAATACATCGTGATGGATCCCGGCTACAACGCCGTGAACCGGCAGCGCATATTGGACAACGCCGAGTTCCTGCGCATCCCTATCCGCCTGTTCGAGACGCCGATATTCGACGTCGTCGCGGGCGTGGACGAATCCCCCTGCTACCTGTGCGCGCGAATGCGGCGCGGCTATCTGTACAAGCACGCTCAAAGCCTCGGGTGCAATAAAATAGCGCTGGGCCACCACTTCGACGACGTGATCGAGACCACGCTGCTCAGCATGATGTACGCGGGCGAAATACGCGCGATGATGCCTAAGCTCAAAAGCACCAGCTACCCCGGCATGGAGCTGATACGCCCGCTATACCACGTTCGCGAGAGCGACATCGTCCGTTTCAGCCGCAGCCACGAATTGCGCTTCATCCAGTGCGCATGCCGCTTCACGGAAAACTGCGTACTGGGCGACAGCGGCGGCCTGTCCAAGCGGCAGGAAACCAAGAAGCTGCTGGCCGAGTTGCGCCGCCAAAACCCGCTGATCGACCAGAGCATATTCAAGAGCACGCAGAACGTCAATCTGGAAAAGGTGATCGCTTACAAGGATAAATCAGGCTTCCACCATTTTTTGGACGACTACGACGATACTCTGCCGGGCAAATAAAAAAGCGGCTGCCGATTTGCAACCGCTTTTCCAGTCCCATTTTAAGTTGTTATCCCTTTACGCTTCCCAGTGTCAGCCCCTTGATGATGAATTTGGACAGGAAGATGTATACGATGAGCAGCGGGATGATCGCCACAAATATCATGATATACACCTGACCCAGGTCAAACTTCATATAGTCGGCGCTGCGGAGCTGGTAGATCAATATCGGTATGGTTTTATTCGTGTTCGTATTGATGATCAGGGAAGGCATGAAGTAATTGTTCCAGCTGTTCACGAACGCGAATATTGCCTGAACCGCCAGCGCCGGCTTGATGATGGGCAAGACGATGCGGTTGAAAGTCTTGAATTCATTGGATCCATCCATCCGCGCCGCTTCCACGATCTCCAGCGGCAACACGCTTTCCATGTAGGATTTCATGTAGTAGAACACGATGGGCGCCGCGATGGAGGGCAATATGAGCGGATAGAACGTATCCATCATATCCATCTTGGTGACAAGCTGGAGAAAGCCCAGCGCCGAGACCTGCGTCGGCACCATCATGATCAGCATGATGAACGTGAACGCCGTCTTCTTGAACTTAAAGTTGTATGCGAATATGCCGTAAGCCGTCATGGCCGAAAAATACGTGGTCAGCGCGGCGGTACAGGCGGCTATGAACAGGCTGTTCAGCAGACCGCGGAGCATCGGTATGTTCTGGTCGGCGAACAGATTGGCCAGGTTTTTAAACAGGTAGTTACCCGGCGCCAGCGAGAACTCCGACATGATCTCCGCATGTGGCCGCGATGCGTTCACCAGCAGAAAGTAGAACGAGAACAGACATAGTACTGTGAGCAGTGCCAAAACGATATAGCTGATCACCCTGCTGAGTGTCAAAAATGCGTTGGTTTTTTTCCCGACGACTCTGATCTTCATGCCTGAACCTCCTCGCTCCGAGCGCTGCTCCTGAGAGCTTTTTTCCGCATCTTACTCTCTGCCACCGCTCTGTCTTTGGGTATTTTGTAGTTTCTCATCAAGGACTTATACACAAACACACTGAGTACAGCAGTCACAATGAATATCATCACCGATACCGCGCCCGATAGCCCCAAGTCCTTGCTGGTCAGCAAACGGTTCAGATACATAATCAGCGTCATGCTGGTTCTGTCGGGCGTACCCAGCGCTTTGGTGAGCACCTGCGGTACGTCGAACAACTGTATGCCGCCGATCATCGATGTGATGAGCACGTAAACCAGTATGGGCAGTAGCAGCGGCAGCGTGACCCGGAAGAAGACCTGCAGCGGCTTTGCTCCGTCTATCTGTGCCGATTCAAACAGGCTCTGATCAATGCCCATGATGCCGGCCATCAGCAATATCGTCGTATTGCCGAACCACATGAGGAAGTTCATAAAGCCGATGATGGCGCGCGTAGTGATGGGGATGTCAAAGAACAGTATCGCTTCATCGATTGCCCCCGTGCTCGTCAGTATCTGATTGATGGGACCCACGGGTGAAAACAGCATGAAAAACAGCATGGCAAAAGCAGAAGCCATGATCAGGTTGGGCATATACATAACCGTCTTGAAAAACGGCTGACATTTCAATTTTAGGCGGTAGCTGGTAAACCACACCGCGAGCAGCATGGACACCAGTATCTGCGGAATAAATCCGATGATCCAGATCACAGCTGTGTTCAGCGCGAATTTGGGCAGATCGCCGTTGGTGATAATCGTGGCGTAGTTATTAAAGCCCACAAAGTTCGGCCCGATCTGCTGCAGGCCGACGCGGTAGTTTTCAAAAAAGCTGTTGTAGAATGTTGATATGAGCGGTATCAGCTGAAAAATGATAAATACGATGAAGAACGGCGCAATAAATATATAGCCCCACTTCGCGTAACTGACCGATTTTATCTTGTTGCTGCCGGGTTTTTGAGACATATCAGGGTTCCTCACCTTCTCAAAAAAGTGATTGGCATAATTGCCGCGGCAGAGCCGTCATTTGCTCTGCCGCGGCATTAGTTTACTTACGCAGGTCTTTTCAGGTTGGGATAGGTTTCGATAGCGCCTTTATAGAAGTTTTCGTAGGCCTGCTCCTCTGTGATCGTGCCAAGGAAGTAATCCTTGAACGCGGCCGGCAGGGGTTCGTTGAGCAGCTGGTCATACATGGTGATATTGCTCATGTCGATGCTCTTAGCGCTGTCGAGCAGCACCGCGATGTGGTTCTGGCCGCCCAGGAACGGGTGTGCATAGTCACTCTTCGCAAGCTCATCCATCGCCTTCGCGTTGTTGGTGAAGTCCGCATACTTGTTCGTGATCGCTACCAGCGTATCCTTATCGCAGGTCAATTTCTTCATGACTTCGCGGGTCAGGTCGATGTTGTCCGAACCGGCAGCTGCGCACAGCCAGGTGCCGCCCCAGAAGAAGCCCTGCGGTCCCTTGACAAGGCCCCAGTCGCCATAGCTGCCGTTGCCCACGGCGGGCTCCGCTTCGGCGTCAGCCAGCGTCGCCGGCATCAGGCAGAAGTCGAAGAACCAGCCGGGTCCGAAGTAGCACATAGCCTTGCCGTCCACTTTCGATTCGTTAAAGCTTTCAGTGTCCCAGATGCCATAGGGCAGCGTGTAGCCTTTATCAAGATACAGCTTGGACTGAGCGATCCACTGCTTGATGGCCGGATCGACTATGATCTCGTCGTTCTCGTTGACCCACGGAGCGGAGGTGTTGTTGGAGAACACGCGGTAATCTGCCACAAAGCCGGAAGTCATGTAGTAGCCCTTATCCTTGGCCTGGGCCGCTACAGCGTCAAACTTCTCCCAACTGTCCAGCGCAGCCTGCACGGCAGCGGGGTCGTCCGTGCCCAGAACATCCTTGGCGATGGAGCGGCGATAGATCAGACCGCCGGGGCAAGCCTGCCACGATACGCCTTTGAGATTGCCACTTGCATCAGTGCAGATATCCTTGGTATACTGATACATATCGGCGGTGTCGGCTTCGGTCAGTCCAACATCGGAATAGACGTTGGCTGAATAGTCGCTGTTCACATACTTGAGCGCATAGTCGGCTTCGATCAGGAACAGGTCGACCTTGTCGTCGGGAGCCGCGCTGGCCTGAGCCAGCAGCGCTTCGTCCAGTTTCTGCTGGTAAGCGCCGCCATCGCTGGGAGTGATGATCCAGTTGACCGTAACGCCTTCAGGAATAAGGCCTTCCGCTTCGAAGTAGTCTTTGAAACGGGTCTGGAATTCATCGTTCCAGCAGTAGATGTTGTACACCTTTCCGGCGTCATCAGCAGGCGCAGCGATATCCTCATTGGTATCGGCTGGGGCTTCAGTCGCGGGTTTATCAGTCGGCGCTTCAGACTGATTTGCCGGAGCGGGGGTACTGCATCCAACCAATGCAAAAATAAGGATGAATACCAGCATAAGCGAGATGAGCTTTTTCATGTTTTCCTCCTTGTTTTGATACGCGCCATCCACCGGCGCGTATTTTATTTTATTGATGGTGAAGCGCCATCAAACCTGTTTCACAGTTTCTCCCGCCAGCAGTGAGCCAGGCACGATGATTTGCGCCGGCACAAACATCTTCGGGGTTTCAATCTCGTCCACCAGCTTCGCGGCGGCTTCCCGCCCTATACCCTCCGCATCCTGACGGAAGGTGGTGAGGCGTGGACGAAGCGCCTGCGAGAGCAGTATGCCGTCATACCCGACCACGCTGATGTCGTCCGGAATGCGCAGCCCCTGCCGCTCCAGCTCCGTCATACCGCCCAGGAAAGAGAAATCATCCGGGTACAGTATGCAGGTGGGCCGGTTTTTCAGCGCCAGCAGTTCGCGCGTCGCAAGACCGCTGAGCTTGGGGTCGTGGTATAATGCCGCTTTCACGTATTCATCCGGCACGTCTATGCCGAGGCTTTTGCATGTTTTGTGGAAGCTTCCCAACCGCTTTTTGGTAACCGACGTATCTTCACCGTGTATAAAGGCGATTCTCCGGTGTCCCTTTTCGTAAAGCGAACCGACGATCTCTTCCATGCTTCCCACGTTGTCCGACAGTATCGCTGTGCGGTGATTGAATACATGATCGATCGTCACGACTGGGATATCGCTTTCCACCAGTTTGATGACATCCGGATCGGCAAAGTCCACAGAGGCGATCACCACGCCGTCGCAGTTGCGATAGCGCGCGTGCTCGTAATAGTCCATCTTGAAGTTGCCGATATCCTTGCTGATGAAGGTGATATCATAGCCCAGCCTTTCCGCTTCCACTTTCAGGCTGTTGAGCACGGACGAGAAGTATTCATGCGCGAGGCCGCTGGACGTTTTGTCCACGAACAGCACGCCTATATTGTAGGAACGGTTGGTTTTGAGCGCACGGGCCGCAGAATTAGGAAGATATCCCATCGTCTGTGCCGCAGAACGCACCAGCTCGGTCGTCTCCGGACCGATATCCGCATAACCATTGAGCGCTTTACTCACCGTAGCGAGCGATACGCCGCATTGTTTAGCAACATCCTTCATCGTTACCATTAACAAATCACCATTAAATCGTTTGAGTATTTTATAATCGCTTTTTCTGGGAAAAATTAAGCATTGATGACTAAATCGTTTTCGTCGACTCATTATATTATAATTGTTTTTGCTTCGTCAAGTACTTTTTCTCAACTTTTTATTCGAATATTGATACGTTTACAGTAATATTTAATGAATATGGACTATTTTTTAAAAAACCTTTGACTTTCTTTTCGAGTATGAGTTATTATGTGCATACAGAACTAATACGATTTCGTAAACTATTATCCCCGGTCATATATTATATCTTTGAGGTGCGTCCATATGAAATTCGGCTATTTTGACGACAAGGCGAAAGAATATGTGATCAAAACGCCGGCCACGCCGTTACCGTGGATCAATTATCTGGGCAACGATGGTTTTTACAGCCTCATTTCCAACACATGCGGCGGTTATACATTCTATCGCGATGCCAAGCTGCGCCGATTAACCCGTTTCCGCTACAACAACGTGCCAGCAGATATGGGCGGTAGATATTACTATATAAAGGATGGTGATATGGTCTGGAACCCCGGCTTTATGCCCACTCAGACCAAACCGGACCGCTATCTGTGCCGACATGGGCTCGGCTATTCCGTATTCCAGTCCGAAACGAATGGTCTTTCAGCTGAGCTGACATGCTTCGTGCCTCTGCGCGACGCCTGTGAAATCAACAATCTCGTCATTAAAAATGTCGGAAGTGAAGAGAAGCGGTTTCAGTTGTACAGCGCCGTGGAATGGTGTCTGTGGAACGTCGTGGACGATTCCACCAACTTTCAGCGCAACTTTAATATCGGCGAGGTGGAGGTGTGCGGCGGCGCATTATATCACACCACCGAATACCGTGAACGCCGTGATCATTACGCTTTTTTCAGCGTCAACTGCCCCATTGACGGCTTCGATACCGACCGCGATAGCTTCCTGGGGCCCTTCCGCTCCTGGGCGAATCCGGAAGCGGTGGAGCTGGGCATAAGCCATGGCAGCGTCGCCTCCGGATGGGCGCCCATCGCCAGCCACCGCATCGACGTAACGCTGGCTCCCGGTGAAGAACGCTGCTTCATATTCCAATTGGGCTACATAGAAAATCCCGGCGACAAGTTTGAGTCCCCCGGCGTCGTCAACAAGACCAAGGCGCTCGAAATGATGTCGCGTTACCAGACACGGGAACAGGCACAGCAGGCGCTGTCTGACCTTGCCGCCTACTGGACGAAGCTGCTCGAACGTTTCTCCATCGAGAGCGGTGTGGAAAAGCTGGACCGCATGATGAATATATGGAACCAGTATCAATGCATGGTCACGTTCAACATGAGCCGCAGCGCCAGCTATTTTGAGAGCGGCACCGGCCGGGGCATGGGTTTCCGTGACAGCTGCCAGGACCTGCTGGGGTTTGTACACCTGATACCAGAGCGCGCGCGCGAACGCATACTGGACATCGCCGCCATACAGTTTGAGGACGGCAGCACCTATCATCAGTATCAGCCACTATCCAAGCGCGGCAACGCTGACGTGGGCAGCGGCTTCAACGATGACCCGCTCTGGCTGGTCGCCTGCACCATCGCTTATATACGCGAAACGGGCGATATGAGCATATTGGACGCGCCCGTGGTATTCAACAACGTGCCGGGCAGTGAAGTCCCGATGATGGAGCATCTGCGCCGCAGCATCAACTACACCATCACGCACAAGGGCCCGCACGGTCTGCCGCTGATCGGCCGGGCGGACTGGAACGACTGTCTGAACCTCAACTGCTTCTCCGAGGAGCCGGGCGAGAGCTTTCAGACCTGCTCCAATTTCGAGAGCGGCTGTGCGGAAAGCGTGTTTATCGCAGGGCTGTTTGTGTACGCCGCCGCCGATTACGCAACCCTGTGTAGAAGATGCGGCCTTGCGGACGAAGCCGATCATGTTGAATCGGAGATAGAAGCGATATCGCAGGCTGTGATGAAACACGGCTGGGACGGTGAATGGTTCCTGCGCGCCTATGACGCGTTCGGCAACAAGATCGGCAGCCGTGAATGTGCGGAAGGGCAGGTATTTATCGAACCGCAGGGCTTTTGCGTGATGGCCGGTCTGGGCGAAACCGACGGCCGTGGCGAAAGCGCGCTGGCATCGGTAGAAAAATACCTGGTCAACGACTACGGCGCGGAGTTGCTGCACCCTTGCTACACGCGCTATTACAAGGAGCTGGGCGAAATATCAAGCTATCCGCCGGGCTACAAGGAAAACGGCTCGGTGTTCTGCCACAATAACCCGTGGGTATCTCTTGCCTATGCGCGTTTGGGCAACAGTGAGAAGGCCTATGAAACGTACATGCGCAACTGCCCGGCAAACATCGAAGATGCCAGCGAGATACACCGCACAGAGCCGTATGTGTACTGCCAGACCATTGCCGGGCGCAGCGCGCAGCGGTATGGCGAAGCCAAAAACAGCTGGCTGACGGGTACGGCGGCCTGGTCCTTCGTTGCCGCCACACAGGGTATACTCGGTATAAGGCCGGACTACGACGGCCTTGTGATCAAGCCCTGCCTGCCCGCGCACATCAAGCGTTACGTCGCCAAACGGCTGTTCCGCGGCACGATGTACACCATTACCGTCGTCAACAACGGTGGGAAACAAATTCACACTGCCATGGACGGCAAGCTATCGGAAGGCTGCCTGATCCCCCACGAGGAGGGCCTCAAGAGCCGTGAAGTCACCGTGTTCCTGGACTGAACGACAGGTTTCCGGTACTACCGGAACAAATCATAACCGTGCGCCGGTGTTACTCCATTTTATAATGCCGGTGCATGAAAAAAGGAGGTTTGTTTTTCCGCCTGGCTTGCGGTGCGGCAGCGTGGAGACCTGTCGTAATGCCTCTGGCACGTATGCGGTCAGGGACGAGCTGCGTTTTTTAGCGGATGCTGAGCGCGGCGAAGCTGTTATCAATGGCAACGGTTACTTTAAAGAACATTAAAAAAGTGTATGACAAAAACATACCCGCAGTACACGACTTCAACCTCGAGGTTAGCGACAAGGAGTTCATTGTGCTGGTGGGGCCATCCGGATGCGGAAAGTCCACTACGCTGCGTATGATCGCGGGCCTTGAGGAAATTACGGAAGGCGAACTCTACATAGGCGAAAATCTGGTGAACGCGGTCGCGCCCAAGGACAGGGATATCGCGATGGTTTTCCAAAACTATGCCCTCTATCCCCACATGACCGTGTATGAAAACTTGTCCTTCGCGCTCAAGCTGAGAAAGATGAAGAAGAACGAGATCGATCTCAAGGTGCGCGAAGCCGCGGACATACTTGAAATCACCGATCTCCTTCAGCGCAAACCCAAAGCGCTCTCGGGCGGCCAGCGCCAGCGCGTCGCCATCGGACGGGCCATCGTACGTGAGCCCAAGGTGTTCCTGATGGACGAACCGCTGTCCAATCTGGACGCCAAGTTGCGCAACCAGATGCGCGCGGAGCTTATCAAGCTGCGGCAGCGCATCGACACGACTTTCGTCTACGTCACGCACGACCAGACGGAAGCCATGACGCTGGGCGACCGCATCGTCATCATGAAGGACGGTTTTGTGCTGCAAATCGGCACACCGCAGGAGGTATTCGACCATCCCGCCAACGCGTTTGTCGCCGGTTTCATCGGTTCGCCGCAGATGAATTTCTTCAATGCGCGGCTGGAAAAAGGCGATATGTACTTTCTGCGTCTCGGCAAAGCTATCATTGGGCTGCCCGGCAGCATCAGCAACCGGCTTGCCGCGAAAGGCATAGCCCCCCGCGACATCACGCTTGGCATTCGCCCGGAGCACATCATGCTCACCGCCCCCGGCCAGCCGGACTCGGTACCTGCCATGGTGGATGTATCCGAAATGATGGGCAGCGAGGTGTTTATGCATGTAACGGCGGAAGGCACCGACTGTGTGATACGCATCGCGACCGTCAACCTTCCCATCGACCACAAGCGCGGCTTCGCCATGGGCGATGAGGTCAACTTCACCTTCGGCGGCGAAATGGCTCATCTGTTCGACGCGGAAAGCGGAGAGAACCTGCTGTAGCTGATTGCAATGTAAAATATACCGGGGAGCACCTATGCACGATATAGACTATAAAAAAGTATTCCATCAGGCCTGCCGTATGTTTTACCTGCAGCGGTGCGGCTGCCGCCTGCCCAAAGATCTGGCGGGCGCGTACGCGCATCCCGCCTGCCATACGCCCAAAGCACGGATTTACGGCACGGAGCTGTTTGAGGACGTCACCGGCGGCTGGCACGACGCGGGCGATTACGGCCGCTATGCCGCTCCTGCCGCCAAGGCGGTTGCCGACCTCATGCTGGCCTACACAGCCGCCCCGTCCATGTTCACGGACAGCCTGAACATTCATGACAGCGCCAGCGGCATGCCGGATATACTGACCGAGGTTCGTTACGAGCTTGAATGGATGAAAAAGATGCAGCGTGCAGACGGCGCTGTCTATCACAAGGTGACCTGCGCGTCCTTCCCCGGCTTTGTAATGCCGCAGTGCGAAACGGACGAGCTCATCATATCGCCGGTGTCCACTGCCGCCGCGGGCGGTTTCGCCGCCGCCATGGCGATGGCTTACCGCGTCTATGCCGATCTCGATCTAGCGTTTGCGCAGGACTGCCTGACCGCCGCCCGACGCGCATGGGACTATCTGTCCGTCACGGAGCCCATCCCTTTCTGGAATCCCGAAGGCATCGTTACGGGCATATACGACGATGAAAACGACAGCGACGAACGCTATTGGGCGGCGTGCGCTCTGTACGCAGCCACCGGCGAAGGCAAGTACCACGATTACATCCGAAACAGTATCAATCCTAAGTGGGCAGCCGATCTCGGTTGGGCGGACGTGGGCGCATATGGCAACGCGGTCTATCTGCGTCTGGACAACGATTTAACGGACACAGCCGTCAAAAACAGTATAGCAAACGGTCTGTTGAACGCTGCGGATGAGCTGGTACAGTCAACCCGCAGCAGCGAATACGGTATCTCCGTGAACGACTTTATTTGGGGCAGCAATATGGTGGTAATGAACAACGCCATGTTGCTGCTGCTAGCCTACGATACACAACCCCAAAGCGCGTATGTCGAGTGCGCCCGACGCCATCTCGACTATATATTCGGCAATAACCCCATGTCTGTCTGTTATGTGACCGGATGTAACGAATCAAGCGCGCGCCATCCACACCACAGGCCATCCGTCGCGACCGGTAGCACCATGCCAGGCATGCTGGTCGGCGGCCCTGATCAGTATCTTCATGACCCCTGTGCCGAAGCGCAACTGCAAGGCTCATCTCCTCCCTGCTGTTATATAGACCATGCGGAGAGCTATTCCACCAATGAGGTGGCCATATACTGGAACTCTCCGCTGGTCTATGTGATGGCACGACTTCTGGCCTGTGGTCACATTTAAATCAGCCTGTCCGGTTTTTCCGGATAAAAATTTTGGCGGCCATATAAGGCCGCCAAAGTGCTACTCTCTCTATATAACAACCTGATATTACTTTCCTAACAGCTTCCCGTATTCGTTACAAAGCGGATAAACAGCCGCTTCGTCCTCTTCTATCTCACCGAACCGCGGCAATACCGGATTGAACCGGTTGTCAACGTTATCGTCGTTGATCGACGATACCTCGCCGACCACCAGATCGCCTTTGCCTTCCAGCGCCCAGAAACTGTGATACATGAAAGGCGTCAAGCTGATGCTGCAACCAACCGGCACAGTCACGACTTCACCCGCCTTGACAGTATGCTTGATTCCATCCATATAAACGGTGACTTCACTGTCGTAGTCGATGCTTTCATCCTGTTTCGCATTGTAAAGCTTCAGCGCCAGCACGCCACCCGCGCGATTGATAATATCCTCGGTTTTGCTGTAGTGGAAATGCGTCGGCAATCCCTGTCCATCTGCCAGCAGTATATACTTTTCGGCATACGGAACACCGATGCTTTTGTCCTTCTGGTCCCCGTTTCGCACGGTAAACAGCACGCCGCCGATGCGCTGATAATCGTCGAGCCCGTAATCCGTCACGTCCCAGCCGAGCATCGTCTTACGGATCATATCTGTCAAATCCGCATTTTTGACCCAATCTGCGCATTTCCAGTCAGCAAAAACCGGCAATGAGATATTGTTGTCCTTTAATAGTTTCTTCGCCCACTCAATTGCGGCATTCACTTCAGACCTTTTCATTTTTTCTCTCCTGTTTATTGTCCGTTATCAAATGCATGTTAAGGTTGTAGACCGGTCCACGTTTCAAATACCGTATATACATTCTCCGGGTTTGCGCCAGGCCCGAATTCGCATTGCGCGATCACTCCCCCGTTATTCCACAAAGTATCTTTAACCAACTTTATAGCTTTTTGAACTTCCTGCTTGCTCCCGTTGGGTAAAATGCCCTGCCTGTCAATCTCGCCCCAAAAAGTGATCTGACCTTTGAACCGGCTCAGCTTGTCAAGACCCATGCAGAAAACCTGCAAATTTACCGCGTCGATTCCAATATCGATCAAATGAGGAATAATATCGAGCGTAAACCCATCTGAGTGGAAAAAAATCTTCTTTCCATACTTCTTGGCAATATCGGCGTAATCCTTGTACATGGGTTTAACCAGCTCAACCCATAGCTTCGGGTTTATCAGCAAGCTTTGCTGCGTACCCCAATCATCCATGAAGAACAAGCCGTCCACATCCGTTTGCGCCCAGGTCGTCATCAATCTGCAATAAAAATCATGCATCCCTTCCATGAAAGAAAGCATTTTGGGCGGTCTCAACGCAAGATCCACAAAAAGATTCTCCGTGCCTCTGATAAACTGCATCCTCTCAAAAGGTCTGGCAATATCACTTTGCAATACAAATTTATCAGTAGCGGCACAGAACTCGTTGACTCTTTGTTTATCGAGCGTCAAAAGCTCTTCCGGGACGTGGATTCGGCTCACATCATCCCAAAACTCATCATTTGCCGGAACAATAGGATACTTTACTTCACCGACAATACCATCATGGATGTTTGTAAATGTGCAGCCCCATTCATCCGTATATTCGCCAACCGCATACCAATCTCCCTGCGTTTTCGGAGGTCGGGCATAACGCTTATAATCCGACGGCACTTCGACGATGTCATCCGCGTAGTCCCTGTGTATGGCGTCGATGACTTTTTGATACCGTTTGTCTGCCCAGGGAAGCAGCCACATCTGCCTCGGCACCCGGCCCTCAGCGTTTTCGAAGGCCAGCGTTTTATATACCAACTCTCTCGATGTCATCATACAATCTCCCCGAATGGTCGTTCAGATCAATAGGCGCCGTACTTTCTTCCCACCTCGAACATACGGTATATGTTCTCCATGCCGATACCGTCGTGCAGCGAATGATCGGACGCAAGAATGTATCTGCCGCCGGGTTTCGCAATCTTGAGGCATTCGATGACCTCTTTCTCCACATCGTCGGGCGTCCCATACGGCAGCGTTGTCGATGAGTCCACATTGCCGCACAGCGTAACGCGGTGGCCGTACTTCTCCTTGATATGCTTCAGTGACATATTGGCTGTGCGCTGCATCGGGTGCAGCACCGTGATGCCGGTGTCCACGATATCATCGAGATATTCATTGATGTTGCCGCACGAATGGAAGAACACCGGCATTTCGCCGCATGCATCGACAATACGTGCAAGCTCAGGCAATATGAGCTGTTTGAACGTTGCAGGCGGTAAAAAACCCTGATTGCTGTCACCCAGGTCTTCCGCCAGCGTGATCATATCCACCCCCGCTTCCTTCAGCGGATCAATCATGCCAATGAAATAGTCCGTGGTCTCCTTCAGAAGAGCTTTGATGAAATCCGGCTCGGTCAGGCAGTTGATCATCAGCTCTTCCGGCCCCATCAGCATCCACGCCTGCGTAAACGGACCGTTCCCGCCGGCAGCGACCGCGATCTCACCCTTGGCATATTTTACACCCTCTTTGATGTTTTGAAAACGCCCATTATCAGAAGGATTGGGGAATTTGTACTTTTTAAAGCCTTCGTAGTCGCTGAACGGAAAGGCTATGGGCGCATCCACGGGCCACGACGCATCATCCGTCTGATACGTTGTGCCCCATTCATCAACGTACTGTGTATCGCTTAGCCGCTTCACTTCGTAACCCACCGGCACGCTGACCGTACCAAATGCCAGATCAAGGTCCAGCTTCCGCGATGCATCGATCACTTCTATCAGATCATATTCATCCGCTCTTTTACCCAGTACGTGCTTGAAGATATCTCTTTGAAAAAGGAAATCATACAACGGCACGCGGTCGGGTATTTCTCCGCGAATAGTCTTTAATATTCTTTCTCTTCCATTCATGGTTTCACTATCTCCTTGCCAAATTACTTGCTAGGCTTTCTGCATGTTTCTGACCTGAATCGTGTTAATCAACACCGCAACCAGGATTAATGCACCGCGAACAACGTATTTCACATAGTCGTCGAAGCGCAGTAGCGTCATGCCGTTGATGAGGATGCCCAGGAATATGATACCGATGAATGTTCCCCAAACTTTACCGATACCGCCGTTTAAGCTTGCGCCGCCGATGATAACCGAAGAGATAACATCCATTTCATACCCTTTGCCGAACGTCGACGAACCGGCCATAACCTGTGATGACATGATAATGGAGGCCAGCGCGGCCAAAAACTGTACCGCCGTCAGCGTCAGGACCTTGACTTTATTGACGTTGATGCCCGAGAGCCGTGCCGATTCCTGATTGCCGCCCACCGCGTAAACCTCGCGTCCGAAACGCGTATAATTCATGACGATGAACACCACGATGAACACGATAGCCAGCCACAATGCAGGCAGCGGGATGCCAAACAGCTGTCCAGCGCCAATGTTGTTGTACCAGGACGGGAACGTCGTTATCGGGAAGCCGTTGGATATGATGGCCGACAAACCGTACAACACATTCAGCATGGCCAAAGTGATGATAAATGACGGAACACCGAATTTGGTTCGGATAAGGCCGTTTAAAACGCCCACACCAATACTGATGATGAGCGTAATGGCTATCGATATCAGCACCCCGCTCTCTCTCGGAATACCGGCTTTCTCAAACGTGCCCGTAAAGGTGGCCAGCAGAACACAGTAAAACGCAATCGACGAACCGACCGAAAGATCGATCTCGCCGCTGATAATGACCATGGTCATACCAAATGCAATAACGCCCACGATCGCCATGTTTCGCAGTATGCCCAGCAGATTGCTTCCTCTGATGAAGCCCGGCGCAAACACAGCCAGCAGTATGAACAGCAGCAATAATATGATTTCCATCATATACTTTCTGAAAATATTCGTAACACTTAGACGCCCCATTGTTATTTACCTCCCATGCAAACAGCATATAAGTCTTCAAGGTGACAACTTTCCGGTTTAATCTCACCGGTGATTTCGCCCAGCCGCAGCACAATGATACGGTTGCATACTTCCAAAAGTTCCTCGAGCTCGGACGAAACCACGATGCTCGATATTCCTTTTCTTGAAAGCTCCCATATTATTTCGAATATTTGTTGCTTTGCCCCCACATCGATGCCCCTTGAAGGCTCATCCAGGAAAATCACTTTAGGCGATGTGTTGAGCCAGTTGCCCACAACCACTTTCTGCTGGTTGCCGCCAGAAAGCGAGGATACCAGCACATCCTTGTTGGGCGTTTTAATATCAAGGTTTGCAATTTGCCGGTCCGCAAACTCGTTTTCCTTGTTCCGGTCTATGAAGACACCCTTGGATATAAGCTTTAAACTAGCGTTGCTCAGGTTTTGCTTGACCGACATGATCTGCACAAGGCCTTCAAATTTCCTGTCTTCCGGCGTCAGCGCAAATCCCAGCTCTTTCATCTTCTTTGGCGTCGGATTTTTTACCTCTTTACCCTCAAAGATGATCTTGCCACTGTCAAAGCTGTCCACTCCAAATATCGAGCGCAGCAGTTCGGTTCTGCCCGAACCCAGCATGCCTGCAATACCGAGAATTTCACCCTTTTTCAGCTCGAATGAGACATTGTGAAATTTCTGTTCCCGGCTTAACTTCTCCACTTTCAGAATCACTTCATCCTGAGGCTTTAAATCATCCGGGCGGCATTTAACTTCAACATCGCCGAACATCAGCCGAATCACGTCTTTATGCTGGCATTCTTTCATATCCAGCCTGCCAGCGTAGATACCATCGCGTAACACCGTGCAATAATCTGCGATTTCCCAAAGCTCCTGCAATTTGTGCGATATATAGATGATGATAACGTCCTTTTTCTTGAGCTCCCGAATAAGCTTGAACAACATCGCCACTTCATGCTGCGCCAGTGCGGACGTCGGCTCGTCGAGCAAAATGACCTTCGGCTCAAAGCTCATGGCCTTGGCAATCTCAATCATCTGCATCTGCCACATGCTCAGATTGTAGACCATTTCTCTGGGATTGATATCGATACCGATGCTGTCCAAAAGGTTCTTGGCGGTCTGATATGTCTTCTTCCAGTCGACAAAGCTGCCTCTCATCGGCAGTCTGCCCATCCAGATATTTTCGGCGACTGACATACCAGGGACAAGGCTTAATTCCTGAAATACCGTTGCGACCCCGTTATTCATTGCCTCTTTGGGATCGCTGAATTTTATTTCGTTCCCGTCCAGCAATATACGGCCGCTTGTTGCTTCCTGCACACCGTTTATTATCTTAACCAAAGTCGACTTACCCGAGCCGTTTTTACCGAGCAGCGCGTTGACTTTGCCGCTTTCAAACTCAATGTTCACATTATCAAGCGCCACTGTACCCGGAAACACCTTGGTGATGTTCTCCACTTTTAATATACTCATATAATTCACCTTACCAGATAGCGTTTGGTTGAAAACTAAAAATCAAGTGTGACTTCGCCGGGGGGAAAGAATCCCCCCGGCCGTCACTCAATAACATGTTATTTGATGATGCTCAATAATATTATCAGGCACCTGTTTTTGCTTTGAGATCCGCAAGGAAGGCGTTGATCTCGTCCGGGTTCGAGCGCTGCAGCACGATGCCGGGAACGATGAAGCCCTGGCCCTGCGTATCGCTCACATCTTCACCATTAATAGCCTTCACAACGACTTCCATCGTCTTCAGACCAATCGTGTAAGGATCCTGTCCTGTAACCGCCTGAAGGATGTTGTCCTCGCTCAGCAGCAGCTCGCACATCTGCTCGCTGGCATCCGTACCGAACACAACCACTTCACCGGCTTTGCCCGCATTTTTTACGCCCATTGCCGCGCCTATCGTGCCGCCTTCATTCGCGGACCAGATAAGGTCGATATCCGGGTTTGCCGTCAACATGTCCTGAGCGAGAGTAATGGCTTTATCCTGCAGCCAGGCATCCTGGTCGTCAACAATTTCAACGCCGGGAAGCTGCGTCACAACATCCAAGAATCCGGAAGATCTTGCACCGCTCTGCTCGGGCAGCAGCGATTTAAACTGCATAACGGCGATTTTGGCTTTGCCGCCCATGTTCTCTTCGATATATTTCTTCGCGACTTCGCCCGTTGCTTTGCCCAGTTCATAGTTGTCGGAGGTATACGAGCCAACCACGTAGTCTTCGCCGGAGAGAATATAGTTGGATATGCCAAGAATCAGTCCCGCATCGTTGGCGTCTCTGAGCATCTGCAGAGAGGCGGTCTCACTGACCGGGGTAATGGCAACGCCAGCATAACCCTGGTCCGCATATGTCTTCATCATTTCAATTTCTTTAGCCGCATCGGAGTTCGTGTTGCCGGGTGTGAATTCAAAACCGGCCGCTTCCGCCGCATCCTTATACCCAAGCTGCAGCAGCTTCATGAATTGGTCTTCCTGGAAAACCACACCCGCTACTTTTACAGGGCCTGCCGGCTGTTCTGCGGGCTGCTCTGCCGGCTGTTCCGCCGGCTGTTCTGCCGGCTGCTCTGCCGGTTGTTCGGTAGCTGACGGCTGTTCTGTGCTTGGACCGGCGCAACCAACAAACGCGAATGCCAGCGCGATAACCAATACGATTACCAATAATCTCTTCATCTTTCTCCTCCTAGTATTAGACTTATTTTTTTCACAAACATCCATTTGTGAAATCATAAATAATCAATCTGCAGAAAGTGCGGCGTTTAACACCTTGGCGATTGAGCCGAACGCGCCACTGAATTTTCCGAGGCTTGCTCTTCTCACCTCAATCTCGGTATCAGTAAAAGGATATGTCTGCTCTTTGGCGACCCTTAAGCATTCGTTGAACATGATGTCATTGTTATCAATAAAGTCGCCCCCGATGAAAATGACGTCGGGCGCCAACACGGATATCAGGCTTGATATGGCTTTTCCCAAATAGCGGCCGCATTTTTTAATGGCGCTGATGCAGTTTTCATCCCCGTTCTTTGCGCGCTCCACAAGCTCGTTGATCGGAATCTCATTCCCTGTCGTACTTTTGTAGTACCGAACGGCTGCTTCGCCGTCCGCCATCACTTCCAGGCAGCCCGTCCGTCCGCAACGGCATGCCGCGCCGAAGCTGTCCACCGTCATATGTCCGATTTCCAGTCCCGCGTCCTTATAACCATGATATATCTTTCCTTCAAGCACCAGACCGCCGCCGATACCGACTTTAAACACGTTCATAGCCAGTATACGTTTGTATTTATTGTCTACGTCGAGCCAGCTTTCGCATAATGCAGCAGCTGACGTTTCTTTTTCAATGTATGTGGTAATGCCTGTTTTCTGCTCAAGGATTTCCTTTATAGGCACATCACGCCAGCCGACAAAGTTGGGCGGGTTAATCATAGTTCCTCTTATATGGTCAATTGGCCCCGCCGTAGCAATTCCAATACCCATAATCTTGTTTCTCGGAATGCCTTTTTTTTCGATTATGCTGTTAATCAGCGCAACGATTTGATCTAATGTTGTTTCCGGTCCGTTTATGATCTCAATCTCAATGCTTTCCCGGACGATGATATTGGCATTAAAGTCGGCGAGTATGCAGATAATTTCAAACATGTTCAGTTCGATGCCGATCGCATAGCCTGCGCTGTTGTTAAGCTCCAAAACTTTGGGCCTTCTACCGCCCTGCGAGTTGCCCATCCCTGTTTCAACAATGTAACCGTCCGTGATGGATATATTGACGAGATTGGTGATCGTCGCCGTGGTCAGCCCGATCGTTTTGGCTAGATCCGCGCGCGATATGCTCTTGTGCGTACGAATCGCGTCGAACACCAGCGCGGTATTCATCGCGCGCATCTTGATGCTGTTAATATTGTTGTATTTCTTTGTTTCCAATACCTCTGCCCCCACACACAATAAACTCGCCGTATCGTCAAATCCAAAATTCTTGTTACTGATTCAACTCCATCACCTGTTCATACGTACCGTACTTCTTCGCCGCCTCTACCATCGCCTGCATGTTTTCCGGCTTGGTGTTTGCGCCCATCGCGCATCCGGAGCTCAAAAACAGCCCCCTGCCCTTTGTATTCTCGATTATTTCATTCGCTTTGGCATCCACCTGTTGCGGCGTGCCGAAAACCAGCGGGTAGCTCGGATCGATATTGCCCATAAGCACCGTCTTTTCTCCGAACAGCCGCCGTGCTTCGCCCATGTCCACCTGCCAGTCCACCTCAATAACGTCTGCGTTCGTCTTGGCCATCTCGCTGATAATCTTGGACGTATTACCGCAGATGTGTACCGAATACCGTCCGCCGTATGCCTGCACCGCGTTAACAACGTCTATTTCATTCTGCAGCGCAAACTTCACGTACGTTTCCGGCGAGACCAGGTTCGGTCCGGCATATGAATCGCCCATCGATGTGATGTGCGCACCGGCGTCAATCTGCGCTTTGGCAAACCGGATATGCGCTTCCTTACACCATTCCAGAAGCCCCAAAATGTCTTCCGGTTCCTCTGTGATCAGATCCATCATGAAGTTCTGCGTGCCGCGCAGCAGACACGCAAGGTCAAACGGCCCCTGATCCGCCCGGCCCATTATTAACACGTGGCCGCCGATTTCACTCACGAGCCGTTCCGTCGTCTCCAGCCACACAGGCAGTCTGCCGTCCTTAAGCGGATCTGGCAGCTTCAAATCCTTATATCCCGTAATGCTGTCGAGCAGAGGGTGGTGTTCATCCGTCGCCACAACTTCTTCGTCCCGATAGATGCACTTCGCACCGCACGCCTCGGCCAGCGTCGCGTCGTCCACGTCAATGATGCAGCCGTCGTAGCCGAATTTGTCCTGACAGATCACATGCGATTTCGCAAGTTTTGCGGCGTCTTTGCAAATCTGGCCGATTTTATACCCTGCGGTTCGTGCTGAGAATAAAAAAGCCTGCGGAACAACCGGCACCCTGTCTGCCACACCGCCTTCCAAAACTGTCGTGCATCGCTCAAGCCCTGTCATCGCTTTCATTAAAAACCCCCGCCTCGACCTTGAACCGAATTTAGAAACCGTTAGTAAAAATACTTTATGAGATTCCGTGAACAATTTTCGTTTGTTAAAGATTTTAATTAAGTATTCTACAAAGTTTTAAATATTCCTGCTTTTATTTCAAACTTTTATTTTAAAAAATCTACAATTTTTCCCAGAGAATCAGTTTGCTATATTTTCCGCCTGGATTCTTTCGATATATATTTGATAATCAAAAGTAAATGGAACGTCTTTTTGAATGGATACACAAGTTGTGACACCCTGCCTGGACAGCTCGTTTTCACTGCAGCTGATCGCCGTCCCAAAATCGAACGCGGAAGCCACCGGCTCGATGCCAAGGCAGAGGTTGCGCCCGTTCCACGGCTCAAACTTCCTCCCCCGGTTGCTGATCCACAACAGTAAATTCGGTACCTTGGTGTGGTCAAACGCAAGCACGGCACGATATCCTTCCGCAAGGTTCTCGAGACAGACCTTGCCCTCTGCCGCACCAGCCAGCATCACGACTTCTTCCGTATGCTGCGCCAGCGGCAGCCGCGACAGGTCGATCGTGCCGCCGTCCGTCAGCGGCATGCTGCTGATGTCGGTACATGTCGCGTTTGTTTCCAATATTGAAGTTTCGTCTGTCTTCACCGGATATGTGCAGATCATATGCGCTTTCGGCACTGTCAGCCTGGCCATCCCGGGCTCATCCGGCAATCGGAATATCGGATGGGCTCCAATGGGCAGGCGCGTATTTTCCCGCGCTATCACGCGGTTTTTAAACGATATTCCTTTTCGTCCGTTGAGAAAACTGATCTCCCGCTCCACGCGGTCCACAACCGAATCCGCATAATTGATATGCACCTGCGCCGAATCGCCGGAGCACTGCCGCAGCTCCCACTTGCCGTTGGACGAGTACCCGTGCGCATACTCTTTTTCCGGATGCTCCTGCCCCGCAGCATATCCGGGGATCTCTGACTCCGGCCGAATGCCAAAAGGTACGCAGAAAAAATCGCCTTTCAAAAAACCCAGCAAGTCGCCGTCGGTATATTCCGGCCACGGATGGAAGTAAAACGGATTGACCCGTTTTCCATCCAGAACAAATTCCCCTGTCACCATGCCGCCATCTTCATGGATTCGAATCCAATCGCCGTCTCTTTTCAGCTCGCACAATATTTCCATATTTCCACCTCACTTAATCCATATCTTTTCATTATGTATACATTCTCTTCACAGCACACCACATTATGTTGCTTCAAAATCTACGTATATTCTGCCTGATACTTATACATATGATAGTATATACAGCGAAGCGATAATCGCACTACTCGAAAAAAATCAAATCTTTTCAGAGGAATATTTACTTTCATGTAGAATACTTTATCAACATCTTAAATAAAGTATTTTATTTTTGCAAGGATTTTATTGAAAAAGGTATGGATATGGATAAGTTTGACGTTGTCGCCGCAGGGCATATCTGTCTCGATATGTCACCGAAGTTTACATATACACAAGCGAAGGGTATCGAAGAGGTCTTTACTCCCGGCAGGCTGATTAATATGAATGGAGTCGATTTCAGCGCAGGCGGGCCGGTCGCCAACACCGGCTTCGCAATCAGCCGTCTCGGGCTCTCCGTACTTCCCATGGCGAACATCGGCAGCGACGAATTCGGAAACATTTTGAGCGGCATCGCACAAAAGGAAATAGGTATCGGCATTACACAGTGCAGAGACGTCACCACTTCCTACTCTGTCGTCCTGTCGCTGCCGGGCATCGACCGGATAATACTTCACGACTCGGCAGGCAACAACACGTTTACCGCAAGTCATATCGATTACGGCAGGCTCGGCGACGCACGGCTGCTCCACTTCGGATATCCGCCGCTGATGGAAAGGATGTATCAGGCAAACGGCATTGAGCTGACAGCTTTGTTTGAGCGGGCAAAGCGGACCGGCATCACCACCTCGCTCGACATGAGCCTGCCCGACGCGGAGTCGGAATCCGGCCATATCGATTGGGAAACCGTACTCGTCAATACGCTGCCGTATGTGGACATTTTTATGCCCAGCGTGGAAGAAGCCTTGTTCATGCTGGATAAGGCGGAATATATGCGCGTCAAAAAGGCAGCCGGCCCGGACGACTTTACAAAATATATCAACATGCAAAAAATTGGCGATCTTGGACAGCGCATACTTGGCATGGGAAGCGCCGTTGCGCTGATCAAGTGCGGCGCAAACGGCATTTATATTCGAACGGCAGCAGCCGACCGTCTTGCGGCTGCCGGACGCGGCAGACCGGCGGATATCGCCGATTGGGCGGATAAAGAGCTGTTCCGCGAAACCTACGTCGTTAAAGGCTTTAAGTCGGCGCTGGCAGGCGGCGACACCACCATCGCCGGATTCCTTACCGCGATGCTTGAAGGCTTTGGCCTCAGCGACGCCGCCAAAATTGCGTGCAAAACCGGCGCACTTTGCTGCACGACGTACGATGCGATCAGCGGGCTGATGCCGCTCCAAGAGATCTATCGGAAAACGCTCGACGAACCGGCACGCAATGTTTTTGACATGGGCCGATATGGCTTCGCGTTTGATGAGAATAATTTGATTTGGACAAAATAGATCACCCCGAAAACATAAAAATAAAGAATCCGGCAGGCTCGCCGAGAAAAACAGGAGGTACCATGAACACGTTTGTCCCGAACTATCAAAACCTGATCGACGCTTGCAAAAACATCGAAGCGGCGCGAACGCCGCTCTATGAGCATATCATTGCGCCCGAAGTCATGGAGAAAATACTGAACAAGGAATTTGCCGCCCTGATTAACGGCGATGACGCGGATAAAAAGGAGCACTTTACGCATTACTGCCGCTTTTTCCGTGAGATGGGATACGACACGGTCAGCTACGAATGCTGCATCGGCCCCGCAATGCCAGGAAGCGGCGCGCTCGGCGGGCACGCCCCCGGCGCGATCAAGACCCGGGAGGACTTTGACAGCTATCCTTGGGAACAGATACCGCAGTTCTTCTTTGAAAAATATGCGAAAAACTACGAGATCATGGGCACGTGTCTCCCCCAGGGTATGAAAGCGGTGGGCGGCCCGGGCAACGGCGTTTTCGAGCTCGTACAGGACGTGGTCGGTTATGAGCAGCTTTGCCTGATATCCATCGACGATCCCGAGCTTTATCAGTATCTATTCCGCACCGTCGGCGACATGATGAGCCGCATCTGGGACGAGTTCCTGCGGCGTTTCGGCGATCTGTATGCCGTATCCCGTTTCGGCGACGACCTTGGGTTCAAGAGCTCTACACTGCTGTCGCCTGAAGATATCAGAACGAATATCATACCGCAGTATCAGCGTATCATATCCGTGATCCACTCTCACGGTAAACCCTTCCTGTACCACTCATGTGGCAAAAACTTTGCGGTCATGGATGATATCATTAGTATCGCTAAAATTGACGCCAAGCACTCCAACGAGGATGACATTGCCCCGTTCAGCGAATGGGTTGACCGATATGGCGATAGAATCGGCAATTTCGGCGGTGTGGATATGGATCACCTCTGCAGCAAGACCGAGCAGGAAATCACCAAAATCGTACGCGATGTCATGAGCTATTGCAAAGGCAAGGGTGGTTTCGCGCTTGGATCGGGCAACTCCATTCCGGATTACGTGCCGCCGCAAGGGTATCTTGCAATGGTAAACGCGGCAAGGGCTTTCCGGGGAGAATAAGCATCTTTTCTACTGCCGCAATCGCGTTTATAGTTAATTGTAACATTCATACCCATAATACAGGGCGCCATTCATACGAATTGGCGCCCCAAATATGAATGCATCATCTTTGCTAGTGGTCGTACACCGCGTACAGCTAATCAATATAGACTTCCATTTATTGTCTTACATCAATCACTTGGCCCCCATATGTTCAGGCACACTGATGCGACCATCCTGTGTAACGCCGGCATGGACATCAAGAGCGCGCAACAGTTCCTCGATCATGCCAACGTGACGCTGAAGATTCATATCCATCTTTCAGCTCAAAAAGACAGGAAGCCATCGCCTCATTGAACCGTCATTTGAGCCAAAATGAAAGCGGGAAAAATTCTGATGAGTAAAAATGCAGTAATTAATCGTTTCCGACAGTAAAAAAATATTTCCCAAGAAAGTGCAAAGCCCTTGAAAACGCCTATTTCAAGGGCTTTTAGCCTGGTGACCCACCGGAGATTCGAACTCCGGACACCTTGATTAAAAGTCAAGTGCTCTACCGCCTGAGCTAGTGGGTCTTATTATTTAATTGGCTGGGGTGGCAGGATTTGAACCTACGAGTGCGGGAGTCAAAGTCCCGTGCCTTACCGCTTGGCTACACCCCAATATACCCACCCCACAAAGCCCTTGTCTTTGCGGGGACCCCGGAAAACATTGGGGTGAGTAGTGGGATTCGAACCCACGGCCTCCAGGGCCACAACCTGGCGCTCTAACCTACTGAGCTATACCCACCATGAACCGCCCCATTATTCACATGCCGGGGCATCGTCCTGTAACCCTAAAAGGCCCGGTTTTCCTGACACTTTATTTCGGGTACACTGGCGCGCCTGCGGGGACTCGAACCCTGGACACACGGCTTAGAAGGCCGTTGCTCTATCCTGCTGAGCTACAGGCGCTCATTCGCCGATGTCGCATAAAGGCGCGTTCCTCAAACAACCGGCAAGTCGAAATTTTATCACACTAGAAAGAGTATGTCAAGCCGAATAAAGCACTCTTCCTAAACACTTAATTTTAGCGTTAACTTTGTTCATGGCACCTCTCTCATCGCACCATTATAATAGTTATTGTAACCTGATTTGTTTGTCCCAACAACTACCCTTTCAGCCATATCATAAAAGAGCAATACCATAATACATGACTGAGTAGTATTCACTCATGAAGTTTTCCCTTCGCCTTTGCCCAGCACGAACGCCGTTGTCTTCAGCGGTTTTTGCAGCACATGCTCAAGGTAATGCACCAGCGCTTTTTTGAGCCTGTCCTGCACTTCCTGCGGCAGGTTGATGCTGCCGATATCTCCCGGCGCTGTGCGCGCCAGCTGCTTCAGCGCGTCCATCACATCTCCCGGGAGGCCGATACCGCCATGTGTGCGCGCGCATACCGCGCATATCGCGCCGCCGTGCTCGGCGGAAAACCGGATAAGCTCGTCACGCCTGCCGCACAGCACGCAGCTTTTCAGATTGGGATAAACGCCTTCGATGTAGAGCAGCCGCTGCACGAAGTAGCTTAAGACCGTACCGGGCGATACGCCGGTGTCCAGTGCGTACAGCGCGTTCACCGTCAAAGCAAACAGCCCGGGCGACACGTCGTCTTCCTGTGCCACCTTATCCACCGCGTCCGCGATGAAGCACGCTGCCGAGTAGGCGTCATAGTCGTTGCGCAAATCAAAAAAGGTCCGGCGCACTTCGCAGCTCTTGATGCCATAGCGTCCGTCCTTTTCGTAAAACACATATTCGCCGCAGCAAAATACCGAAGAGGACGCGAACAGCTTGGACGTGGGCTTGCGCGAACCGCGGGCTGATGCCGACATCTTGCCGTACTCCTTGGTCAGCAGCGTCACCATGCGGTCGTTCTCCCTGTAGTCCGCCGTGCGTATCACAACGGCCAGCGTTTGCCGGGGTGCGCCCATGCCCTATTCGTAGCCCAGCTCGCGCATGATGCGCGAGCTGTCGCGCCAGTTCTCCTTCACCTTCACGAACAGCTCCAGATACACCTTGGTGCCAAAAAGCATTTCCAAGTCCTTGCGCGCCTCAGTGCCTATCTTTTTGAGCATCTTGCCCCCCTTACCGATCACGATGCCCTTGTGGCTTTCGCGCTCGCAGATGATGATAGCGGATACGTCCGTAATATCCTTGTCCTCACGATAGCTCACGCGCTCCACCTGCACGCCGATGCCATGCGGCACCTCCTCGTCCAGCATATACAGCGCCTTCTCCCGTATCATCTCAGCGGCGATTATACGCTCCGGCTGGTCGGTATATTCGTCATCTGGATAATAGCGCGGTCCGGGCACCAGATACTGCTTCAGCGCCGCCACCAACTCATCCACTCCGTCGCCCATCTTCGCGGATATCTGCAGCACCTGCTCCTGCCCCGCTTCCTGCAGAGCATTCACCGCGTCGATGCTCTTCTGCTTGCCCGCCTTGTCCGTCTTGTTGACGACGGCTACTATCGGCAACCCGCCCTTGATCAGCCGTTCCAGAATACCGATATCCTCTTTGGTCACACCGCGCGAGGCGTCCACGAGGAACAGCATCGCCTCCACGTCGCGTGTAGCGTCGAACGCTGTCTTCACCATATATTCGCCCAGCTTGTTCTTAGGGTCATGCAAACCCGGCGTATCCACAAACACCATCTGATAATCCCGCCCAGAGAGAACGCCAGAAATGCGGTTCCTTGTGGTCTGGGGCTTTTGCGACACGATGGCCACCTTCTCCCCCACGATGCGGTTGACCAGCGTGGATTTGCCCGCGTTAGGCCGCCCCACCACCGCGATAAATGCCGATTGATGCGTCACTTTAAATACTCCATCTCCTTGCCGGTGAACGCCTGCGGCAGCAGCTCAGCCAGCTTTATTGTCCTGTTTTCCAGCGCGTTGTTGGACCCGATCACGTCCATCCGCAGCCCAAACTCGGCCAGCGCCTGACGGCACATACCGCACGGCCAGGTCAAATCTCCCGAGTCGGATGTGACTGCGATGGCGTCAAACTCGTGCTCGCCCTCCGTCACCGCCTTGAACAGCGCCACCCTCTCCGCACAGCACGTCACAGGATACGAAGCGTTTTCCACGTTCGCTCCGGTATACACGCGTCCGCTTTTGCCCAGCAACGCCGCCCCCACCCGAAAACGCGAATACGGCACATACGCGCCCGATTTCGCCTCGTCCGCTTTTTTCAGCAGTTCCTCATGATTCATGCACTTCATACCCCGCATTTTTCAGTATTTCGCGTTGGCGCTCGCGCATCTTCGCTTCGTCCGCCGCTTCGATATGGTCGTAACCGAACAGGTGCAGCATCGCGTGCACCGTCAGAAACGCGACCTCCCGTGCCAGCGGATGCCCGAACTCGGCCGCCTGCTGCTGCGCGCGCGGCACGGATATCGCGATATCGCCCAAAAAGCCCGCCTCGCCGGATGGGAACGACAGCACGTCCGTAGAGCTATCCAGACCGCGGTAGCGGCTGTTCAGCTCCCGAACCGCCTCATCGTCGGTGAACAGCAGCGACACGCTGCCCTTTTTCCCCTCAGCTTTCGCTGCGGCCTTGGCGGCCTTTACCGCCGTCTTTTGAATCCTTCTGTCGGGTTCTATGCCCTGCCATGCAATATCCAGCTTCATCCTTACTCCTGTCCCGGGTATTTGACGCGCTCGTGCAGAGCACCGTCGTATACGCTCAAAAACGCCTTACCCAACGTGCTCATATCCCGCCGGTTCAAGGGGCTGTCGTCCATCTGCCCATCGGTAAACCGTGCGTGAATGAGCTTGTCAATCATGTCCTTCACCTGTTCGCGGTCTGGATCTCCCATGCTGCGCACCGCCGCCTCCACACAGTCCGCCAGCATCACGATGGCCGCTTCTTTTGTGGACGGTTTGGTGCCCCGGTAGCGGAACATATCCTCGTCCGGCTGCATGCCCGCCTCCACCGCCTTGTGCAGGAAGTACGGGACCACGCCGTCGCCATGGTGCTGCGCGATGATCTTCTGCACATCGCGCGGCAGCTTATATTTCTGCGCCATCTCCATGCCGTAGTTCAAATGCGCGGTGATGATCTTTGCGCTCTCGCGCGGATCCATCATGTCGTGAGGGTTTTCACCGCGCTGGTTCTCTTTGAAGTAACGCGGATTTTTAAGCTTACCCACGTCATGGTAATACGCCCCCACGCGGCACAGCAGCGCGTTTGCGCCCACCGCGTCCGCCCCCGCCTCCGCGAGGTTCGCCGTCAGTATGCTATGATGATACGTGCCCGGCGCTTCGATGGACAGCCGCTTCAGCAGCGGATGGTTGGGGTTGGAAAGCTCCAGCAGCTTGGCCGGCGTGGATACGCGGAACACCGCTTCCCATATCGGCAACGTGCCGATCGCCAGCACGCCGGACAGCAGGCCGCTGCCCAGCGCAAATGCACTGTCCTTGAGCAACGACTCCAGCTTCACATTGGCCGTGCCCACCACGCCGAACAGTGTAACCACCGCCACGCCCGCCGCACCCGCGAGCAGTCCCGCGAATATCAATGCCCCCCGGTGCCCCGGCTTGTACAGCGAGAACACCGATACGCTGCCGCCGATCAGCGTGACCATCATCGTGCGGATCATCGTTTCGCTCAACAGCCCCGTGTTCCACGAACATATGATGCCCGCAATTACCGCCAGAAACACGTTGAACGCCAGCGCGCTCTTCTGCGATACCAGCACGCAGGCCAGCATCGTTCCGAACAGCGCGGGCACTATGCGCGCGTCCAGCCGAGCCAGCGGCACCGATATCACGGCAATCACCACCACGATGGATGCCAGCACCAGCAGCTTGCGCGTGTCCGTCAGTACCTTGGATTCGAACTGGTATAGATATATGCCGTACACTGCGAACACCAGAGTCAGCAGCAGCAGCATGCCGGCGTACAACGAGTAGTCCACTTTCTCGCCGCCCACCACGCCCAGCGCCGTGAGCACGGCCATCTGCGCCTCGGTCACCACTTCGCCCGCCACCACAACGGTCTGGTTCTGCTTGTAAATGATGGGCTGCACCTTCTCAGCCGCCGCCTCTTGCGCCTCCTGCGTCCCGGCCTCGTCGTATACCAGGTTGGCTTTCAGATATGTTTCTGCAGGATAATAGGCCAGATACAGCATGCCCGAGTCGGAAAAGCGCTGCCGGAGCAGGCTCTCCATATCGTTCTTCTCCGCGGCCAGATTGTCCTCAAGTATGCCGTGCTCCAGCGCGTCTTCTGTCGCAGTCCATACGGTCTGTCCCATGCTGCCGATCTGCACGCTATCCATTGATGCCAGGGCGTAGATGGCGACAGCGGGCATATTCTCATCGCCCAGCGCACTCCGCACCTGCTGTTTCATTTCGGCGGTCAGGAAGCTTTCCCAATCCACCTCTGCGGGCTCGAATACGGACTTGTATGCTTCCTGCGTCATCCCATAGCCGCTGTTCTTCACGAACTGCGCCACGTATTCATCCTGCATATCTATCGCCTGCAGCGTCGCCGCCTCATAATAGCCGGATATATTCTCTTTCGCAAGAGCCGTCACGCCTGCGTCCCGCGCGTAAATGGCGGATACCGCCTCGCGCGCCTCCTGCCGCTCCGCCTCGGTGGATATTTCGTCGGTAATGTCGCGGCTGGACGTGATGGTGGCTGGAGCCACCTCTCCTACCGCGATGTCGTATTTAACAGGCGTGATGGTCAGAGCCACCAGCCCAAATACAATCAGCAGCACGATCGTGCCGATCACAGCGGAAACCAGCAGCCGCCTCTTCGGAGCCGCCCGTTTTGCCGACGTATCCTGACTCATCGTTACCTCCTCTGGGTCTTCTCGTATCTTTCGTAGGCCTGAATGATCTTCTGCACCAGTTCATGGCGCACCACGTCCCGATGCGTCAGGTACTGTATGCTGATGCCCTCCACGCCCTCCAGTATGCTGACGCACTGCTTGAGACCGCTCTTTTTCTCCTTGGGCAGGTCGATCTGCGTGATATCGCCCGTCACCACCACGCGTGCGTTCTCACCAAAGCGCGTCAGGAACATCTTCATCTGTTCCTCGGTGCAGTTCTGCGCCTCGTCCAGTACGATGAACGCGTCGGACAGCGTACGGCCACGCATGTAGGCCAGCGGCGCCACCTCGATCACGCCGCGTTCCGACAGCCGCTGGTAGACCTCGCCGCCCAGCAGGTCGTACAGCGCGTCGTACAGAGGCCGCAAATACGGGTCCACCTTGTTCTGCAGGTCCCCCGGCAGAAATCCGAGGCTTTCGCCCGCTTCCACCGCCGGCCGGGTCAGTATGATGCGCTCCACCTCTTTGTTCTTGAGCGCCACCACGGCCATCGCCATCGCGAGATACGTTTTGCCCGTGCCCGCCGGCCCGATAGCAAACGTCACGGTGTGTTCGCGCATGGCCTTCACATAGCGTTTCTGGCCGATGGTGCGGCTTTTGACCTGCCGCCCCTTGCTGGTAATGGCGATCACATCCGTCATGATCTCTTCGATCGCATCGGCGTTGCCCTCCCGGGCCAGCTCCACCGCGTAACGTATGCGCGAAATGTCGATGCGCTCCTGCTTGCGTATCATGGTGAGCAGCTTGTCCACCACCACCTTGGCCAGCTCGGCGTCCTCGCGCCGTCCGAATATCGCCACGTGGGTGTTGCGCGATATGATGGAAGCATTCGTCTCCTTTTCAATCGCTTTCAGATTCTCGTCAAACGAACCGAACAGCGCGATCAGCTGTTCCAGGTTGTCCACCTCGATGCCGAGTTCAATATTGCCTGTATCCAATTCTCCTAATCCTCCAGGTAAACCACCGTGCCGATGTCCTCCTGCGTCTGCAGATATACTGTGGCGGTCAGCCTGCCTCCCTCTTCCTTGAATATTGTTCGATGCCCCACGATATCCGCCCCTTCGGGCACAAACCCCTGAGCGTCGTAATAAGCCCTCTCCTCCAGATAAACTTTGAGCATATCCCGCGGAACGTCCTGCGCCATCACCTGCACCTCGCTGTGTTCCAGCACCGTGATGTACACCGGCAGAAACAGCCCCACCACCGGATACTTGTCAATCTCTTTACTATCGTATTCCGCGAAGCTGCAGCCCGCATCCACCGGCGCGCTGTCCGCCCCCACGGAAATCATCCGCTGTGTCTGCGTGCGCCCCGTCGGTATGCGGGCGTCTTCCCGCACCGGCGCCGTCGCGCTCGCCTTGTACCACACGCTGCCTATCACGTCGCCGTGCGCCGCAAACAGCATTCTCGGCAAGCCGGGATCCCAGACGAGCCCGGATATCAGCACATCGCCCGCGCGCACCGTATCGCCCTTCTTGACGGCCGCCCGCCCTTTCAGCGCCGTGACGCTCTCGATCATCGCGTCCTTCTCAGCCACGATGTTGCATGGGCGCGAATCGTCCACCATCTCGGGCACGGGCGCGGCAGGCACCACCTCCACCAGCGCCACCACGCCGGACAGACGCACATTGACCCACGCGAACTCATCGTGCACTATGATCAGCCTTGTCTCCGCTTTGTCAGTGTCAATGTTCCCCTTGAACGCGCCCTGATATATCCCCAGCTGCTCAAGTTCCGGCAGCAGCGCCTTGGCCTCGCGGTATTCCACGCCCGTCACGCGTATCTGCCACACGAAAAGCGACGCCGCAAACGCAGCGAGCGCCACCAGCATCAGCCCGATCAGCAGCGCCTTGCGGCCTGTCAGCCACCTTATGCCCACCGTGAGCCCCGCGCTCTTGCCTGCCGTTACGGTATATTTCTCGGGCGCGACACGCTGCAGCTTTTTGAGGCCCCGCGGGCTCACCATCGCGTGCAGCACCGTGTATGACGCACGGCGGACATCGTAAACGGGCACGTTATTTTCCGCGGCAATGTTCAGGAACCTCTCCAGCGAGAGGCCTTCCACGCGTATCATAACATATCCGGTTAAAAAATTCCACATCCTCAAGGAGCATCCGCCCCCTTGCTTGCGGTCTCATACAGCACCTGCATGATGCTGCCGCGCACCGCCACGTCCTCGCGGCCAAAGCGGTCCAGCGTCAGCGCCTCGCCGCAGATGGTCACGCTCACGTCCTGCGCGCGCACGACCACCCGCCGCGTGTTGTATTCCAGCACGCCGCGGTGGTTTTCGATGTACGCGTGCGTATTGTCGATCAGCGTAACGCGCAGGCAGCCCGCGGCCTCAGGCGCCAGCTCCAGCCGTTTAACGATTCCTTGTGTGATTTTGCGCGCTTTTTTCAACTTCAAACCACCCCGACAGACAATGTCTTCATATGCTTTCCTTCATTCATATGCGCGTCGGATGAAAAAAAGAAGACGGCCCGAACCAGACCGTCTGTTAGCAAGAATACTAATATATTAAAACCGCAGGGTGCTGCCCCGCACCCCGCTGGGGACAAAGTCCCCAGACCTCCCTGGTTATTTTTAACAATATACCTTCTATATAATTACTGCCGTTTCTCCTCCACCACGATGCGCCCCGGCGTATGCTCCACCACCACGACGGGCTGTCCCTTCTCGATATACATGCCGTTCGACACCACGCCGTGACGCGCGCCGCCGATAATCGCCACACCGGCAGGCCGCAACACCGTGTCCGCCACGCCCTCCTGACCGATCAGGCTTTCCTCCGGCGGATGGCTGACGTAGCCTTCCTCCACCAGCATGTTGCCACCCAGCACGATCTTGCGCACCAGCCCCAGCCGCTTCAGTATCTTGAACGCGACGGGCAGCAGCACCGCCGCGCCCACCACGCCCACGGCCAGCACCGTGAGGAAAGTGGCGATGTCGCGCGATATGAACAGCAGCCCCGCCCCGAGGCATATGATCCCCGCGATGCCGAAGAACCCAAAGCCAGGCACGACGATCTCAATCCCGATCAGCACGATGCCGATGAAAAGCAGCGCCGCGCTCCACCACTCCGCGTAGCCCGCCATCAAACTGCCGCCGAAGTACAGGCCAAAGCAGATGAGCGACACCACGCCGAACACGCCGAAGCCGGGCGTGAAAATCTCAATGCCCATGCACACGATGGCGACAAGGAACAGTATACTCGCGACCGTGGTGGACGTCAGGAACTGCGCCGCGCGCACTTCAAAGCTCATCGGCTTGTCCGTCACCGCATATTCCCCGTAACCAAACAGAGCCAGTGCGTCCTCCAGCGTCGATGCCGTACCGTCCGAAATGCCCCATTCCTGCGCCTTATCTGCGCTCAGCGTCAGCAGCTCGTCGGCTCCGGTCAGTCCCTCGATCTCGATGCGCTTGTCCGCCATCGCCGCCACCACGTCGGGGTCGTACCCCCGCGCCTCCGCGGCGGAGCGCAGAATTCCCACCCACGTGGACAGCGTCTTCTCGTCGTTGGGAATGGTCTCAGCCGCACCGATCACCGCCGAATCCGCCATCACGATGTCCTCGCACGATATGGCGATCAGCGTGCCTGCGGACAGCGCATTACCGCTGATGTATGCCTTCACCGGCACCGTGGCCTCCAGCAGCCGCTTTTTGATGTTGTCGGCCTCCAGTATCTGCCCGCCGTACGTGTCGATGTCCAGCACCACGGGCGTTCCCGCCGCTTCCGCCTCGTCCAGCGCACCGGAAATATAGCCGGTCATCGCAGCGTTCACCTCGCCGCGTATCTCGATCACCGTTACTGCATCGCCCGCCGCGAGCGCCGTTCCGCCCAGCAGTCCGCAAAGCGCCACCACCGCCGCCAGCAGCGTGAACAGCCGGTATGTATTGTTTCTCATACTGCGCCTCCTTTGTCCCCGACAATCATCAAAAATGTTCATATACATTTAATATAACATAAAAACCCGGAGAATCCCCGGGTTTTGAGTGCAAAAAATATGTATTAGTGTTTTCTCTTACGAGCGGCTTCAGCCTTTTTCTTGCGCTTCACACTGGGCTTTTCATAGTGCTCACGCTTGCGAAGCTCGGCCAGCGTGCCTTCCCGAGCGGTCAGCCGCTTGAATCTCTTCAGCGCGTTTTCTAAAGATTCATTTTCCCCGACGCGTATCTCTGCCAATTGTTACCCTCCCTCCCATATCCCACGGAACCAATCGGAACGGACCGACAAATGGGAGTTGTTTTTAACTTAGATTATTATAGTCAACGATCTGGCAAAAGTCAACAACGTATTG
>JAEWWC010000116.1 GCA_023396555.1 Bacillota bacterium | reverse complement strand
AGTGCATGGTGACAAACGACATCTCGGGCGCGCAGGATTTGCAGGCGGTGTATTCGCCGATGTGCTATGAAAACGGCGGCGTGGTGGACGACCTGCTCATCTACCGGATGGGCGAGGAGGATTATCTATTGATCGTCAACGCGGCCAACACGGATAAGGACTACGAATGGTTGTGCCGGAACGTGACGGGGCAGGTTGAGTTGCGCAATGTGTCGGACGAGTACGCGCAGCTGGCCGTACAGGGACCGAACGCCGAGCGCATACTCCAGCGGCTATGCGACAAGCCGCTGGAGGACGTCAAATTCTACCGGTTTCGTATGGACGTGCGCGTTGCCAGCGTGTCCGGTATCGTGTCCCGAACGGGCTATACAGGTGAGGACGGGTTCGAGCTGTACCTCCCGGCTGAGGAAGCCGTCGGCGTATGGGATGCGCTGCTGGAGGCAGGCAGGGACGATGGCCTCGTTCCCGCAGGTCTGGGAGCGCGCGACACGCTGCGGTTTGAGGTGGCGCTGCCGCTGTACGGCCACGAGCTGTCGGACGGCATCTCGCCGCTGGAGGCGGGCCTTGGCATGTTTGTGAAGCTGGACAAGGAAGTGTTTATCGGAAAAGAGGCGCTGGCCGCACAAAAGGCGGCGGGCTTGAAGCGCCGCGTTATCGGTTTTGAGATGACGGAACGTGGCATTCCGCGGGCGCAGTTGGATGTGCGGAAGGACGGCGTGTCGGTGGGCTTCGTCACGTCGGGCGGATTCGCGCCCAGCGTCGGTAAGAACCTCGGGCTGGCGTTGGTGGACATCGCCTGCGCGCCGGAGGGTACGGAGCTGGATATCATCATCCGCGACAAGCCGGTGAAGGCGCAGGTCGTCAAGAAGCCGTTCTACAGCAAGAAGTACAAAAAGTAGGTTGGTATGAGGCTAAGACCTTGAGGGCCTTGCCCTCAAACTCCCAGTTCTTTTCTTAAAGAAAGGAACCAAAAGAGTATGGAGGAAATGCTGCGTATTTCCTCAGACTGTGGCAAATTGTCATTCCGAGCGTAGCGAGGAATCCCATGCAAAGCACTGATATGGGAGGGGTTTGCTGCTGATGTTACAGCGAAATGACAAAAGGATTCGGGAAATGCCGTAAGGCATTTTCCCGATGGGATTCTCAAGGGATGTGTCCCTTGAGCGGTGGTGTGGAGGCAGCGCCTCCACGGTCTTTAATAAAAACAGATTAACAATATATCAGGAGGGACTAAGCATGAACATCGCGGAAGGTTTGAAGTACTCGAAGGACCATGAGTGGGTGCGGGTAGAAGGGGACACGGCTTACGTGGGCATCACGGACTACGCGCAACACAATCTGGGCGAGATCGTGTACGTGGAACTGCCAGTCGTGGGAACGGCTTTAAGCGCAGGGGACGTGCTGGGCGCGGTGGACTCCGTCAAGTCCGCATCGGACATCTACACGCCCGTTTCCGGCGAAGTGCTGAAGGTGAACAGCGAACTGTCGGATGCGCCGGAAAAGGTTAACGAGGACGTTTACGCCAGCTGGATTGCTGAGATGAAGCTGACCGATCCGTCGGAGCTGGATGGCCTGATGGACGCGGCGGCGTACAAAGAATACTGCCTCTCGGAGGAATAACATGCATCGTTATATCCCCAATACCGAGACGGACCGACGGGCGATGCTGGACGTCATCGGCCTCAGCAGTACAGACGAACTGTTCGCCGCCGTGCCGGAGGAGGTGTGCCTGAACAGGCCGCTGAAGCTGGACGGTGCGCTGTCGGAGCCGGAGGTGAGCCGCCGTCTGAAAGCGCTGGCGAAACAGAATGCCGATACTGAGAGCCATGTCTGCTTTTTGGGCGCGGGCGCTTATGACCATTTCATCCCTGCCGTGGTGGACAGCCTGCTGCAAAGGCAGGAGTTTTACACTGCGTACACGCCGTATCAGCCGGAGATCAGCCAGGGAACACTGCAGGCGATATTTGAGTACCAGTCGATGATCTGCATGCTGACGGGCATGGACGTGGCCAACGCGTCGATGTACGACGGTGCGTCCGCGCTGGCAGAGGCCGCGTTGATGGCGTGCCGGGAGACGCGGCGGGATAAGGTACTGGCCGAAAGGTCGGTGCACCCGCAGAGCCGCGAGACGCTGCGCACCTACGCACGGTTCCAGAACGTGACAGTGAGCGAACTCGGCTGTGCAGACGGTGCGGCGGACATAGCCGAGCTGGAGAAACAGCTGGGCGGCGGCGATGTTGCCGCGGTGATCGTGCAGACCCCCAACTTTTTCGGCGTCATTGAAGACCTGACCGAGGTCAGCCGACTGGCGCATGCCGCTGGCGCACTGCTGGTGGTTTGCTGCGACCCTATTTCTCTGGCGCTGCTGAAACCGCCGGGCGAGCTGGGCGCGGACATCGCGGTGGGCGAAGGGCAACCGCTGGGCAACACGCTGTCGTACGGGGGGCCATACCTCGGGTTCTTCGCCGCGAAGGAAAAGCTGCTGCGAAAGATGCCGGGACGCATCGTCGGACAGACGGTAGACCGGAGCGGCAATCCCGGCTACGTGCTGACGATGCAGACACGCGAGCAGCACATCCGGCGCGAGAAAGCGACGTCCAACATCTGCTCCAACGAGGCGCTGTGCGCTCTGGCGGCGACGATATACCTGACGGCGATGGGGCCGCACGGCCTGAGAGAGGTTGCGGCGCAGTGCCTGTCCAAGGCGAAATATGCGCATGACGCGCTGATTGCTACCGGGCTGTTCTCACCGCTGTTTGGAAAGCCGTTCTTCCGCGAATTCGCACTGGAATACAAGGGCGACGTGGCAGCGCTGAACAAAAAACTGCTGGATGCGGGCATGCTCGGTGGATACGCGCTGGATAAGGATTATCCGGAATATAGCCAAGCGTGGCTGGTGGCCGTGACGGAGAGGCGGACCAAAGCGGAGATAGACGCGCTGGTAAAGGCGGTGACAGCATGAACAACAACAAGCAAACGCTGGTATTTGAGATGAGCCGTCCGGGCCGCATGGCGTATTCGCTGCCCGCGTGCGACGTGCCGGAAATAAACCCCGCGGATATGATCCCCGAAGCGCTGCTGCGGATGGAGCAACCCGCGCTGCCGGAGGTGAGCGAGCCGGAGCTGATCCGCCACTTCACCCGGCTGTCGCAGAAAAACTACGGCGTGGACGCGGGGTTCTATCCGCTTGGGTCGTGCACGATGAAGTATAACCCCAAAATGAACGAGGCAGCGGCAAGACTGTCCGGCTTCGCGAACGCGCATCCGGCGCAGTCGGAGAAGGCCTCTCAAGGCGCGTTGGTGCTGCTGCACGAACTGGACGGCATGCTGTCCGAGATTACCGGCATGGCACGCATGTCGCTGCAGCCTGCGGCGGGCGCGCACGGCGAGATGACGGGTCTGATGATCATCAAGGCGTATCACGAAAGCCGCGGCGACCACAGGCGCACCAAGATACTCGTGCCCGACTCGGCGCATGGCACCAACCCGGCGTCCGCCGCGGTGGCGGGCTTTGACGTGGTCAACGTGAAGTCCAACACGCAGGGCATGGTGGACATAGACGAACTGGCTCGGCTGCTGGACGATGAAACGGCGGGGCTGATGCTCACCAATCCCAATACGCTGGGGCTGTTCGACACCAACATCAAGGCGATTGCGAACAAGGTGCACGCGGCGGGCGGCCTGCTGTATTACGACGGCGCGAACCTCAACGCAATACTCGGTGTGGCGAGGCCTGGCGACATGGGCTTCGATGTGGTACACCTGAACCTGCACAAGACGTTCAGTACACCGCATGGCGGCGGTGGTCCCGGTTCCGGCCCCGTGGGCGTACGCGCGGATCTCGTGCCGTTCCTGCCCGCGCCGGTGGTGGAAAAGACGGAAACAGGCTATGTGCTGGACGGTGACCGCCCGCAGTCCATTGGACGGGTGCGCTCGTTTTACGGCAACTTTGGCGTGGCGGTAAGGGCATACGCCTATATACTCTCAATGGGTGCGGAAGGCCTGCGCGCGGTGGCGGAAAACGCCGTACTGAACGCGAACTATGTGCAGAGCCGTCTGAAGGAGAAGTATGACCTGCCGTACGACGCCGTCTGCATGCACGAGACGGTGCTGTCCGGCAAGCGACAGGGCACGTTCGGCGTCACTAGTATGGATATTGCCAAGCGGCTAATCGACTACGGATACCATCCGCCGACGATGTACTTTCCGCTGATTGTCAAGGAAGCGCTGATGATTGAGCCCACCGAGACGGAGAGCAAGGAGACGCTGGACGGCTTCATTGAAGCCATGCTGCGCATTGCGGACGAGGCGGAGCAAAACCCTGAACTGCTCAAATCTGCACCAAACACCACGGCGCTTTCCCGGATGGACGAAGGCCGGGCGGTGCGGCAGCCGATTCTCAAATATCAAAAATAATAATCGATACCAAAAATAGCATCTCCATGAACGAGGCAGCCATGCACCAACGTGCCGCTAACCATGCGGCGCGCGGCTGCCTTGTTTTTATTTGTTTTCTGTTAAACATTTTTTTCGAAAATAGAGGAAATAAAAAATAAAAATTGAATATTAGACTTAAAACGAAAATATATAGCTTTTGATTATTTGTATTATCGATTATGTAAATTTTCGTTTCCCGCAATTCAATCTTGGGGACAGGGGGTGTAGCCGCCTTAGAAACGCTTTGCCAGCCAATCTCACGCCAATTAATAAAACAGGAGGTTAACCATATGGCGGAAAAGTATACGGTTCATCCCTATATTCCGAACTCCGAGCCGCGCATCAAGCAGGAGATGCTGGATTACCTCGGCATGACCAGCTCGGAAGACATCTACAAGGAAATACCCGACGCGCTGCGCTATAGAGGCGAGCTGGATATTCCGGCGCCCATCATGTCGGAATACCGGCTGCAGCGGCACGTGGAAGGGCTTTTAAAGAAGAACAAGAACGGCAAGGACTACCTGTGCTTTTTGGGCGGCGGCACCTGGCAGCACCATGTGCCTGCGGTCTGCGATACCATCATCTCGCGCGACGAGTTTCTGACGGCGTATGTGGGAGAGGCTTATTCGGATCACGGCAAGTTTCAGGCGCTGTTCGAATCCAGTTCCATGCTGGGCGAGCTGACCGGCTTTGAGGCATGCAACACGCCAACCTACGACTGGGCAAATGCCATTGCCATCGCCTGCCGTATGGCCTGCCGGACGAGCGGTAAGAAAGAAATACTGCTAGCCTCGAACATCAGTCCCGGCCGCAAATCCGTTGTGAAGAACTATCTGAAGCCGGAGATTTCCATCGTCGAGATCGGCTTTGACACCAAGACGGGGTTGCTGGATATCGCGGACCTCACAGCCAAGCTGTCCGACAAGACTGCGGCTGTGTACTTTGAGAATCCGTCGTACCTCGGCAGTATCGAGACGGGCGCGGCGGATATCTGCAACGCGGCCAAGGCGGCGGGTGCGCTGATCATCGTCGGCGTGGACCCGACATCCCTCGGCGTACTGGAAGGCCCCGGCAACTACGGCGCGGACTACGCGGTGGGTGACCTGCAGCCGCTGGGGCTGCACATGAGCTTCGGCGGCGGTCTCGGCGGCTTCATCTGTACGCATGATTCCAAGGAGTTCCTCGGCGAATACCCGTCGTTGTTGTTCGGCATCTGCGATACCAGCGTGGAAGGTGAGCGCGGCTTCGGCGAGGTGTTCTATGAGCGCACATCCTATGCCAACCGCGAGAAGGGCAAGGACTTCATTGGCACCTGCGCGGCGCTGCATGGTATTGTGGCGGGCGTTTACATGGCTCTGATGGGTCCGCAGGGCTTTGCGGAGCTGGGCGAAGGCATACTTCAGCGCGTGGCGTACGCGAAGTCTGAGCTGTCCAAGATCCCTGGCGTGAAGATGGGCTTTGAGACCTTGAGCTACTGCGATTTCCTTGTGAACTTCGACGGCACCGGCAAGATGGTGGTGGACATCAACAGGGCGCTGCTGGATTACGGCATCCACGGAGGCCGTGACGTATCGAAGGACTTCGGCGTGGGCCAGAGCGCGCTCTACAGCGTGACCGAGGTACACGAGAAGGAAGACATCGACGCTCTCGTCAGCGCGCTCAAAGCGATCTGCTTGCGGTCTTAAGGAAGGAAGGTAACTTAAAATGGCGAAAGTGAAAGTCAGAAAGAACTTCCATCAGGCGAGCTGGGATGAGCCAATCATATTCGAGATGTCCACGCTGGGCGTGCGCGGCATCATACCGCCCGACGCAGGCAACGAGATAGTGTCGGCGGTAGGTGACGTGGCCTCCAAGCTTCCGGCGGGCATCAGGAGAGCGGCGGCACCGGCGCTGCCCGAAGTATCGCAGAAGCACGTGCTATCCCACTGGGTACATCTGTCGCGGGAGACGATGGGGTCCAACATTTCCAACGACATCAGTGAAGGCACCTGCACGATGAAATACAACCCTCGCATCAACGAGGCGCTGAGCACGAACCCGGGGTTTGCTGAGCTGCATCCGGATCAGGACATCAGTACGCTGCAGGGCATACTGGAGATCTACTACAAGTTCCAGAACGTCTGCAAGGAAGTGTCCGGTATGGACAGCGTGACGCTGCAGCCGGGCGGCGGCAACCACGCCGTGTATACAGCAGCGTCCGTGATACGCGCTTACCACGAATCAAGGGGCGAGGCGGCTCAGCGTGACGAGGTCATCACGACGATATTCTCGCACCCGTGCGACGCAGCCACACCAGCCACCGCGGGCTACAAGATCATCACGATCTACCCGGATGAGCGTGGCATACCCGATCTGGAAGCGATCCGCGCCGCCGCCTCCGAAAGAACGGCTGCGATATTCATGACCAACCCGGAGGACATCGGCATATACAACCCGCACGCGGCGGAGATCACCGAGATATTGCACAGCGTGGGTGCGCTCTGCTTCTACGACCAGGCCAACGCCAACGCGTTTCTGGGCGTGGCGCGCGCGCGGGAAGCGGGCTTTGATATGTGCCATTTCAACGTGCACAAGACGTTCGGTACGCCGCACGGCTGCTCCGGCCCCGCGACAGGCGCGTTCTGTTGCACGGAGAACTTAAGCAAGTTCATGCCGGTACCGGTAGTGGACTATGACGGTGAGAAGTACTTCCTTGACTACGATAGACCGGAAAGCATCGGCAAGGTGCGCGATTACATGGGCTCCGCGGGCGTGGTGCTGCGCGCATACGCGTGGACGATGATGATGGGCCCCAAATGGCTGCGCGAGTGCGCCGATGTTTCCGTTATCAACAACAACTACATGCAGAAGATCATGGAGAGCATCCCCGGCGTGACCAGCGCGTATCAGGACAACGGCATCGTACGGCAGGAGCAGATACGCTACAGCTTTGAGAAGCTGAAGGAAGATGTGGATGTAGGCAGCGAGGACATGAACCGGCGCATGCTGGACTACGGCATTCCGTGGTTCTGGTCCAGCCATCATCCGTGGGTGATTGCCGAGCCGATGACGCTGGAACCCTGCGAGACGTACACCAAGGAAGACATCGAGGAATACTGCGAAGTCGTTCGCCGGGTGGCCGAAGAAGCCTACAAGGATCCGGATATGGTGAAAAACGCGCCGTACAATTCCGTTATCCATAAGCGCGTGCGCGAAGAGGAACTGGACGATCCGTCCAAGTGGGCGCTCACATGGAAGGCCTATCTGCGCAAGCACGGCAAATAGGCGACTGATTGATTTTGGCGGCCACTGCCTTGCTCTGTGCTTTGGAAGGCAGTGGCCTTTTTTATCCATACTGCGTGAAGGAGATGCAAATGAAATTAGGGCTCATTGTGAACCCTGTGGCGGGTATTGGCGGCAAGGTGGGCCTTAAGGGCAGCGACGGCGAAGAGACGCTGCGACGGGCGCTTTGTTTGGGAGCAAAGCCGGAATGCAACGACAAGACGGCGGTGGCGCTGCGGCAGCTGCTGGCCGTAAAAAACCGGCTGGAACTGTACACGTTCGCGGGTGAAATGGGTACCGATGCGGCATCCGCCTGCGGGCTGAGCGTGACCGTTCTGGGGGACATAGATGCCGGACATACGAAACCGGAGGATACCATGCGCGCAGCTAAGGCCATGAAGGACGCGGGTGTGGATATGATACTGTTCGCAGGCGGCGATGGCACGGCCCGCAACGTGCTGGATGCCGTGGGCACGTCGGTGCCTGTGCTGGGCATACCCGCGGGCTGCAAGATACATTCAGCGGTTTACGCATTGAACCCGCGGCGCGCGGGGGAATTGGCTGCACGGATGTGCGAAGGCCGGGTGACCCGCTTCCGCGAGGCAGAAGTGATGGACATCGACGAGGAGCTGTTCCGACAGAACCGCGTGCAGGCGCGGCTTTACGGCTATCTCAAGGTGCCGGAGGAGCGCAGCTTTGTGCAGAACATGAAGAGCGGCCGCGGCAAGAGCGAAGCGGCGGCGACGGATCAGATGGCGGGTTACGTCGCGGACACGATGCAAAAGGATATGCTGTATATCGTGGGGCCCGGCTCCACTACGCGCACCGTGATGGAAAAGCTGGGGCTTGAAAACACGCTGCTGGGCGTGGACCTCGTGTACAACAACAAGGTCATCATGAACGACGCGACGGAAAAGGATATCATGTCTGCATTGGATGTGTACGGCAAAGCGAAGATCATTGTGACGGTGATTGGCGGGCAGGGATACGTGTTCGGTCGCGGCAACCAGCAGCTCAGCGCTCGCGTCATCAACCGCGTGGGCAAGGAGAACATCACCATCATCGCAGCCAAGGAAAAGATGCTTTCGCTGATCGGGCAGAGCCTGTATGTGGACACCGGCGACGAGGAGACGAACGCGTATCTGTGCGGCTATTACAAGGTTGTGGTAGGATACGAGGATCACGCAATGTTCAAGGTCACTTGCTGAAACTGTTGGATAAGTTCGGTTTCCAGCCTATATAAAGCTCTATGGGCAAATATTTTTTAAATCAGCCTTGCAATGTTAATGTACGGGAAATGCCGTTAAGGCATTTTCCTGTTGGGATTCCAAAGGGATGATGTCCCTTTGGCGGTGGTTTGGAGGCAGCGCCTCCAAGGTCTTTGACCTTATAGTCTATAGTATATGCAATCGGGAGGCGAAGCGCATGGCAAAGGTTATCGCGTACGACTTGGGCACGGGCGGCATCAAAGCGTCGCTATACGACGAAACGGGGGAATCGCTGGCCGATTCGTTCATGCAGTACGATACATACTTTCCGGAAGACAGCTGGCACGAACAGCGCCCGATGGACTGGTGGGACGCGGTGTGCAAAAGCACGCGCGTGCTGCTGAACAAGACAGGCGTGAGCGCGGAGGAGATCGTCAGCCTGGCGCTGTCTGGCCACAGCCTTGTTGCCGCACCGATCGACAGCGAAGGCAAGCTGCTGCTGGACAGAGTGCCAATCTGGAGCGACACGCGCGCGACGGACATGGTGGATGAATTCTTCGCGGAACTGCCGTATGAGCGCTGGTACATGACCACCGGCAACGGTGACCCGCCGGAATGCTACTCGGTACTTAAGATGATGTGGATGAAAAAGCACCAGCCGGAGGTATTTGAAAAGACGCATATCGTGCTGGGCTCTAAGGACTTCGTCAACTACATGTTCACCGGCGAAATGTGCACCGACCCTTCGTACGCATCGGGCAGCGGCGTATTCGACCTCAAAGCGTGGGACTATTCGGACGAGTTTATCGCGGCATCCGGACTGCCGAGATCGCTGTTCCCGCCGATACGCCCGTCACATGCCATCGTGGGGCGCGTGACGGAACACGCGGCGGCAGCCTCCGGGCTGAAGGCGGGTACGCTGGTGGCGTGCGGCGGCGTGGACAATTCCTGCATGGCGCTGGGTGCGCGTGGCATCGGGCAAGGCAAGGTGTACACTTCGCTTGGCTCATCCAGCTGGATCGCCGTGACCGCACAGGAACCGATACTGGACCCGGTTACGCGGCCCTTCGTGTTCGCGCACATTGAGGAGGGCTTCTACACCTCCGCCACATCGATATTCTCCGCAGGTAATTCGTTTCGATGGGTGCGCGACCAGCTGTGTTCGGAGGTGCTGAGCGACGACGACCCGTACCGCCGCATGAATGAGTGGGCGGCTTCGGTTCCGGTGGGCAGCAACGGCTTGCTGTTCAACCCGGCGCTGGCGGGCGGCAGCGCGCAGGAGAAAAGCCCCAACATCCGGGGTTCATATATGGGCCTGTCGCTGGGCTCCACGCGGGCGGACATGGTGCGCGCCGCGATGGAGGGCATCACGCTCAGCCTGAAGGTTTGTCTGGACGATCTTGCGCGTTACGTGCCGTGCGACGGTGAGATGCTGCTCTGCGGCGGCGGCAGCAAAAGCCCGCTGTGGCGGCAGATATTTGCCGACGTGTACAATGTGGACATACTGAAGACCAACGTCGATCAGGATGCGGCCTCGCTGGGCGCGGCGGCCATCGCGGCGCGCGGTTGCGGGTTGTGGGAGGACTACAGCCGCATCGAGTCGCTGCACAAGAAGGAGAGCCTGGAACGGCCAATCTCGGAGAATGCGGAAAAATACCAGGCTTTGTATGGCGTGTTCAAAAAGTGGGCGGATACGCTGGCGGATTTCGGCGACGACATGCAGGAGCTGCGCCGCAAGGGCATTTGGTAACGGCCCGACTCAGGAGGGGTGAGGGCTGCTGGCGATATTAACATATGAGTAGAGCAGTGCCTTTGTGGTGTTGGATCGGTCGCATTCGAAAACCTGTTGACCCTTGTTCAGCACGATGATGTGGTCGCACATGCCCACCAGTTCCGAGAAGTCCGACGTGACCAAAATGATGGCACAGCCTTTTTTCACCAGCTCGTTCATGATGTTGTATATCTCCACCTTACCGGCAGTGTCCACACCCTTGGTGGGCTCGTCGAAAATGAATATGCGGGCGTTGGAGTATATACATCGGGCGACCACCGTCTTCTGCTTGTTGCCGCCCGACAGATACTGCACGGGCTGGTCGTGCTTGGCCCCGCGGATGCCTAGGCGGTCCATCAGGTCCCGTGTATGTAGTTGCTCTTCATGCTCGGATATCAGGAGGTTGTGCAGCACCTTTTTGAGGTTGGATATCGTGATGTTGCCCGTCACGCTCATACGGCTGTACAGACCGAATTCGTCGCGGTTGTCGGGTATGATGCCGAACGTTTTGCGCGTGCGCGTGGGAACCGCATCGTCCAACACCTGTATTTCGCCGCTCTGAATGGGCTGCTGACCGATGATGGAGAGCGTGAGGCTGGTGCGGCCGGAGCCCAGAAGTCCTGCGATTCCGAGTATTTCGCCCTCGTGCAGATCGAAGCTGATATCGCGGAGAAAGTGCGTGGACAGGTTCCGTACGCGCAGTACCCGCCGGCCCTGTTTCACCGGCAGCTTGGGATACTGCTCCTGCAGCGGACGTCCCAGCATCAGCGTGACCAGATCGTCTTTGGGCATCTCGTTGGCGTTGAACGTGCCGATGATCTCTCCATCGCGGATCACCGTCACCTTGTCGCATATGGGAATGATATCGGATAGCTGGTGCGAGATGTAGATGACGCAGCACCCTTCCGCTTTCAGCTGGTTCAGCACGTTGAATAACTTCCAGCATTCGATGGAATTCAAACCGGCGGTGACTTCATCGACGATGAGCACTTTGGGACGGGCCACGATGGTGTGCAGGAACTGGATGATCTGACGCTCGGCCAGAGAGAGCGTGGAGACGCGCCGCATCGGGTCTATGGATATGCCCAGCATGTCCAGCAGCCGGCGGACTTCGCCCAGCATGCTCTTTCTGCTGGGCAGGAAGAAACGTTTCCTGCCGTAGAGCTCCGGCTCCTTGCCGACGAGTATGTTCTCATAGACGCGCAGGTGCGGAAAAAGATGAACATCCTGATTGGCGATACCGATCCCCATCCGGCCGGCTTCAATGAAATCATAAGGCTTCAGCAGGCGCCCCTCCAAGTATATCTCGCCGCTGTCCATCGGAATGATGCCCGCAAGAACTTTGACCAGCGTGGATTTGCCCGCGCCGTTGCTGCCCACAATAGCGTGAATTTCGCCCTGGTGGAAACAGACGCTGGCGTCTTTGAGCACTTTCACGTTGAAATAGCTCTTGCAGATGCGGTTCATTTGTATGACGCAAGCTTCCACGGGGCGCTCCTGAATTGAAAATTTTAAGAATCCAGTTCGTACGAGGTAAAGATGCGTATGCCGTGTTCAAAGAACCAGGCCTTATACTCCTTGGGTATTTTTTCGTTGGAGATCACCGTTTTGACCATATCCAGATCGCCGACACGCAGGAACGACAGGTTCCCGAATTTGGTGTGGTCGATCACGAATATGGGTTCTTTGGTCCTTTTCAGGACTTCGCGGTAGATTTCCATTTCAACAGAGCTGGACAGCGTGTATCCGCCCGAAAAGTCCACGCCGGCTACGCTGAAAAAAGCTTTGCTGAAGTACATGTTTTCAATGCTCTTGGTAAACAGATCTCCGGTCATGCAGGACAGCGAATGGGCCACCGACCCGCCTGTGGAGATCACGTTGATATACGGATTGGAAGATAGAATGTTGATCACGTACAGGTTGTTGGACAGTATATTGACGTTTTTGCGATTGAGCAGCTCTTTGGCGATATAGTAGCAGGTGACGCCGGAACCCAAAAAGACCCACTCGTTTTCCTCGATCAGGCTGGATGCGATCTTGCCGATGTATTCCTTATCCTTGTCGTAGCTGATGCTGCGGCCAGACAGCGCGTCGTTGATCGCGTGCTGGTTGGTATATTCCTCGTTGAGCACCGCTCCGCCGTGGGTGCGGACGATGAAACCCTCTTCCTCGAGAATTTCAAGATCGCTTCGAATGGTCACTTCAGTAACATCCAGCAGCGTGCTGAGTGTTGTGACGTTCACCTGTTTCCGTTCGAAAATGATCTCTTTTATTCTTTTGAGGCGCTCAGCTTTAAACATATACGCGTATCCTTGCCCTTTTGTGTTTTCATTTTATCATAAAAAACAAAGCATTGGCAAACACTTTGTAGCCAAGCCCTGTTTGGAAAGGGAAAAACAAGGCGTAGATTTACGAATATTTATGAATATTGGGCTGAAACAAAAAAATAAATAAATTTGTCCTTACGAAACAAAGGAGTTTCGTTTTTTATGTCTAATAATATCTACGTGTAAGATCCCAATTTTTAAGGAGGGGAAATATGAAGACCAGAAAATTGTTGGCTGTGCTGCTGGTGCTGCTGATGGTGGCCGCGATAATGGCCGGCTGCGCAAAACCGGCCGAGAAACCTGCGGACGATGGTAACGCCCAACCGCAGACGTCGACGGAAGCCGGTACGAAGTACCGCATCGGATTTGCGAACGCATCCATCTCCAACAGCTGGCGCGTTTATATGCGTGACCTGCTGCTGGCCGCCTGCGAAGAGAATAACGTGGAGCTGATTGAAACGGACGCGAACGATGATGCGAACAAGCAGATCAGCGATATCGAGTCTCTGCTGCAAAAGGACCTCGACGCAATACTGATTACCCCTTGCATGGAAGACTCGGTCAACCCGGGCATCGAAGCAGCGTACGACAGCGGAATTCCTGTCATCATATTTGACAGGCATTGCAGCACGGATAAGTATACCCACTTTGTATCGTATCCGGATAAGGACTGCGCCATCGTGAGCGCCGAGTATATGGTGGAAGCGCTGAAGGAAAAATACGGCGAACCCAAGGGCAACATCATCATGCTGGACACCGGTGCGGGCTCGGGCACGCAGAACAAGCTGGAAGAAGGCTGGAACGAAGTGCTGAATAAGTATCCGGACATCAAGATCATCGCCCGCCAGTTCTGCGACTGGGAACGCGGCAAGGCCAAGTCGTTCATGGAAGACTGCCTGCAGCGCTTCAAGGAAGGCGAGATCGACGGTTTTATTTCGGGCGACGGCAGCCAGAGCCTGGGCGCGATGGACGCTATCGTTGAAGCGGGCCGCGACAAGGAAGGCATCGTATTCACCAATACCGACGGCAGCAACGGCGTGTGCCGCCTCGTGAAGGAAGGCGTGTGCGCCGGATTGGCTCAGTTCCCCTGCCGCTGCAGCGTGGACGCGCTGGATATCGCTCTTGATGCGCTGGCAGGCAACCCGCCGGCCGAGAAGGATATCTTTCTGCCCATCGTGAAAGTGGATGCTTCCAACGTCGATGAATATTACCGCCCCGATGCGGATGACAGCGACTGGACAATGTGAGAAAATATTGATACGATAGCCTTGGCGGCGTTGTAATGACACGTTCCACTACGCCGCCAAGCGCTCACTCCTTTTTTGCGCAATATATGCGCGTATCCAAAGCACATTTTATTTTCAGGAGGCTTGATTTATGAAGGTAGGGTTTTGTGTCGTCAACTACTCTGAGCTGCCGCTTGAGGACGTCGTCAAGCTCGCGGCGGACAACGGCTACGATGCAGTGGAGATCCCTGCGTACACCGGCAACGGCCAAATGGAAGCCGATGATGTTATCAAAGGAAACAACGCTTCTGACATTAAAAAGATGGTGGAAGGCTATGGGCTGACCATCTCCGCCATCAGCAACCACGCGGATTCCCTGCTTGTGATGGGGCCGCATGGCGTGGATACCGACAGCATCTGCCCGGGAACTCCGGCAGACAAGATAAAATTCGGCACCGAGAGCCTGATCAAATCCGCTCAGATGGCGAACGCGCTGGGCGTGGACGTGGTGGTGGCCTTCTCGGGCATTGAGAATTACGGACACATCAACGACTGGCCATACCCCGGCGGCTGGGCGGACGAGGAGAAGCGCTTCGCGGAGCGTTATCTGCCTATACTCGACAAATATAAGGAATACGGTGTACGCCTTGCGTTCGAACCGCACCCGAACAACTTCATTTACGATACGCACTCGTCGCTGCGCGCCATCGAGCTGGTGGATAACCACCCGTGCATCGGCATCAACTTCGACCCGGCGAACATACTGTTTGACGGGCTTAACCTCGAGACGTACATCAACACGCTGGGCAGCCGCATATTCACCGTGCACGCCAAGGACTGCCAGATCGTGCAGCACAACCTCTTAAAGGGTGGGCTCAACATGCAGGGCGAATGGGGCCGGTTGGACCGCTCGTTCCGCTTCCGCATCCCCGGTTGGGGCAGCATCGACTGGAAGAGCATTATCACCGAGCTGTATTTGGTGGGCTACGATGGCGCGCTCAACTACGAGCATGAGGACGTGACGATGAGCCGGGCCGATGGCGTGAAGAAAACCATCGCGTACCTGAAGCCGCTGCTGATCGAAGCGCCGTATGAAGGCCGCAACGACAAACTGTTCCAGCGTTGAGACGACGCTAATCAACCATTAAATATCTGACGGAGGGGTTTATCAATGAGAATGATGAAAGCGCAGGTTCTGGAAGAACCGTATAAGATGGTGTTGAAAGACGTCCCCGTACCCGAATACGGCGACGACGAAGTGCTGATCAAGGTCAAATACTGCGGCATATGCGGTTCGGACTGGGGCTCGTATACCGGCAAATACGCGGATGAGGTGAAGTGCCTGCCGCTGACCACCGGCCATGAATTCTTCGGCTATGTGGAAGAAGTGGGCAAGAACGTCACGGCCATCAAGCCGGGTGACCGCGTGGCGGTGGATATCTGCCTGCCCTGCGGCACCTGCTACCACTGCCGCCGCGGCGAACACTTGCTGTGCAGCTCGTTCAAGCAGATCGGCATCCATGTGCCGGGCGCGTTTGCGGAATATGTGAAAGCGCCATGGCAGAACTGCTACATCGTGCCGGACTCCGTTTCGGATTACAAGGCGGCGTTTATCGAGCCGCTGACCGCTACGCTCAATGCTTCCAAGAAAATGGACCTCAAGATCGCGTCCACTCTCGTCGTCATCGGCTGCGGCCTTGGCATCATCCACGCGAAGCTGGGCAAGATCCGCGGCGCGGCTCCCGTCATCGTGATCGGTGACAACGCGGAGAGGCTGGAGATGGCGAAAAAGATGGGCGCGGCGGACATCACCATCGACATCACCAAAACGCCGGACGCGGTAGCGGAAGTCATGAAGCTGACGGACGGCGTGGGCGCGGACTACGTGCTGGAGGCCGTCGGTTCCTCCAAGACGTATGAGCAGGCGTTCCAGATGGTGCGCCGGGGCGGCAAGGTGGAAGCGTTCGGCATCTGCGCCGACGACGATTTTGCCAGCATTCCGCCGGTCAAGTTTGTGCTTGAGGAGAAGAAGGTGAGCGGCAGCTGCGCGGGCATCGGCAACGACTGGGGCGATGCGATCCGGCTGCTGCAGTACAATATGATCGACCCGACGCCGATGATCTCCATGATCGTGCCGCTTGCCGAGGTGGAGATCGCGCTGAAGGAGCTGAGAAGCAATCCGAAGCTGGTGAAGGTGCTGGTCGGCCCCGAACTGAAGGAGCGGCAGGTTCTCATCTGAAACTGAAGGCGCTGTCCATTTTTCCGAGCAATGTAAGGGGGAAACTCACTTGAATCAGAAAGCAAAAAGACTTTTCTCATCGCCGGTGGCGGGCGTTTACATAGGGCTGGTCGTGCTGTTTATTGCCGCCACCATCGCCACGCCCGACCTGTTCCTGACTGTCAAGAATCTGACCAACGTGTTCAGGCAGGTGTCCATCGTCGGCGTGGTGAGCATCGGCATGACCATCGTGCTGCTGATCGGCGGCATCGACCTTTCCGTTACCAGCGTGATGGCGATATCTGCCTGCCTGATGGCAGACTTTTCACAGCGCATCACCAAGGCGGGAACACCGGAGTTGTCGTTCCTGATCGTGCTGATGATATTCGGCATCGCACTGGCTGTGGGCTGGCTGAACGGTATCATGATCGTGTTCCGCGGCGTGGAGCCGTTCATCATCACGCTGGGCATGAACCAGCTGCTCTACGGCCTGAACCTGATCTATACGCACGGCGCGCCGGTGGGCGAGATCACGGGGGGATGGAAGGCGTTTGGCAGCGAGTCTCTGGCTGGGCTCTTGCCCTGGCCAGTGGTGCTGTTTGCCGCGCTGATGGTGGCGGCGATCATACTGCTGCGCAAGACGGTGTTCGGACGGTATATCTATGCTATCGGCAGCAATGCGGAAGCCGCAAGACTGTCGGGAATCAAGGTCAACCGGCACAAAATTGTGGCGTATATGCTGTGCTCGCTGACGGCGGCTGTCGCCGGCATCATGCTGGCGGCGCGCGTCCGCGTGGGCGAGCCCAACGGCAGTGCGGGCTTCGATCTGGATGCCATCGCGGCGGTTGTCATAGGCGGCACGTCAATGGCTGGCGGATTCGGTTCGCTCGTCGGTACGCTGGCGGGCGTGCTGATCATGGGTATCATGAACAACATGCTCAACCTCGTGGGCGCCGATCCTTTCCTGCAGATTGCCATCAAAGGACTGATCGTGATATTCGCGGTGCTGGTTCAGCGCACCAAGAAGAAATGACGCATATTTAACGGCATTAAAGAAAGGGTATCGCAATGGAGCAATATGCGCTGGAAATGCTGAATATAAGCAAGCGCTTTCCCGGTGTGCAGGCCTTGAGCAAAGTGAGCCTGCGTGCCCGAAAAGGGGAAGTGCACGCTCTGGTGGGCGAGAACGGCGCCGGCAAATCGACGCTAATGAAGGTGCTGGCGGGCGTATACCGGCCGGACGAGGGCGAAGTTAAGCTGGGCGGCGAGAAGACGACGCTGAACAACCCGCAGGACGCGCTGGAAAAGGGCATCGCTGTGATCTATCAGGAGCTGAACCTGGTGCCGCGCCTGACGGCTATCGAAAACGTGATGCTGGGTCATGAGCTTAATAAGCGCGGCTGGCTGGACAAAAAGGGCGAGGAAGCGGAGGCGCGCAAGTGGCTGGATTATGTAAGCCGCGGCAACCTGCCTGACTACAGACAGCTGGTGTGCATGTATAGCATCGCACAGCAGCAGATGGTGGAGATCGCCAAAGCATTGTCGCTGCAGGCGAAGATCATCGTGATGGATGAGCCCACGGCATCGCTGACGGACAACGAAATGGAGATACTGTTCGAGATCATTCGCAAACTCAAGGCGGACGGTGTGACGGTGTTATATATTTCGCACCGTCTGGACGAGATATTCGCGATATGCGATCACGTGACCGTGCTGCGGGACGGCACGTTCGTGGACAGCCAATCCGTCTGCGAGGTGGATAAGGCGTGGCTGATACAGCGCATGATCGGCCGCGAGCTGACCAACAGCTTTCCGCCGCACGTCTGCTACGCGCAGAGCGATATGGCGCTGCAGGTGAAGAACCTCTGCGGCGAGGGCTTTTCTGATGTGAGCTTCGACCTGCGCAAAGGCGAGGTACTCGGCTTCTTCGGATTGGTTGGTTCCGGGCGTACCGAGGTGATGCGCGCGCTGTTTGGCGCCGATACCGCCTCATCCGGTGAGATCACCATGAACGGCCGGAAGGTGATGCACAAGCATCCGTGCAGCGCCGTGAATGCCGGTATCGGCTTCGCGACGGAGGACCGCAAGCAGCAGGGGTTGTTTCTGAACCTTGACGTAGAGAACAACGTCAGCATCGTGAGCATCAAAAAGCTGGCATCACGCGGATTCGTGAAGCGGCGCAAGGTTTCGGAATTGGTGCAGCGGTATATACGCGAGCTGCAGATAGCCGTAGCCAGCGAGAAAATGCTGTGCAAGAACCTCTCGGGCGGCAACCAGCAAAAGGTGGTGCTCGCCAAGTGGCTGGGCAAGGGCTGCTCGGTGCTGATACTCGACGAACCCACAAGGGGCATCGACGTGGGAGCAAAGTACGAGATATATACGCTGATGAACAAGCTGGCGCAGGAGGGCGTGTCCATCATCATGGTGTCTTCCGAACTGCCCGAGGTGCTGGCGATGTCCAGCCGGATCATCGTGATGCACGAGGGCCGTATCGCGGGCGAGATCGACCATTGCGACGCGAACGAAACCGTGGTCATGATGCACGCGACCAACACGGTGCCCGAGCTGAAACCGGCGGCCTGCCGTTGATAAGCGGGCATAAAAAAGACAAAGGGGACAACACATGGACTATAAAGAAACGCTTTTAAAGCCGATCAAGATAGGCAATCTGACCAGCCAGAACCGTTTTCTGATGCAGTCGATGGAGTGCTCGGACGCGGATGCGGAAGGCAATCCCAGCGACATCACCTTCAAGCGGTATGAGGATATATTCAAAGGCGAAGGCGGCATCGTGGACCTTGAAGCCATTACGGTATCGGGTGAATGCCGCGCGCGCCTGAATGAGCTGGAGGTGCTGCCGCGCAACGAAAAACCGCTTGCGAACTTTGTGAAGGGCCTGCGAGCCGCCAATAAAAACACGCTGCTGCTGTTCCAGCTCACGCATCCGGGCGAGCTCGCCAGCGACGTCTATTCGCGCCGCGTCACCGTCAAACCGCTGTACGGCGTGGGCGGCGAGCTGCTTTCGGAGGACGATGTTGATAAGATCATCGACCAGTTTGTGCTGTCAGCCAAGATTGCGCACGACGTGGGCGCGGACGGCATCGATATGAAGCTGTGCCACGGATACCTTGGGTCACAGATACTGCGCCCCTTTAATGACCGTAAATGGAAATACGGCGGCTCGTGGGAGAACAGAAGCCGTTTTGCCTATGACCTGTACGAGAGGATACAGAAGGCTGTCAACGATAAGAACTTCCTGATTGGCTCCAAGCTGTCGGCCTGGGAGGGCTTCCCGGGCGGCTGTGGTTCCGCCGGACCGGACTCGCCGCTGATGGATCTGACGGAGTCGCTGGATCTGGCGAAGGGTCTGGAGGAGCGCGGTGCGCAGTATATCATCGCTTCAGCGGGCGCTACCTTCTTCACCGAGGGGCTGACGAACGCTGGCAAGAACCACTCGTTCTTTGCGTATCTGCATATGTACTTCGCCAACGAATACAAGAAGATATTGAAGCCCGAAACGGTGGTCATCGGCTCCGGCTTCTCCGTGTTCCGCAACGGCAAGAACAACGGTATGCAGGCGATCGATCCCAAGGACGGCAACATGCTCACTCTGGGCGCGCGCTGCATCGAGGACGGCATGATGGACATGATCGGCCTTGGGCGGCAGACGTTTGCCGACCCGCACGTGCCCCGCAAGCTGAGGGAAGGCAAGGAGAACGAGATCAAATATTGCACGATCTGCGACCATTGCCTGGAGCTGCTGTTCGAGGAACAGCCCATCGGCTGCTGCACGTACGACAAGAAGTACGCGCAGGTGTACGCGAAAATGCGGGAAAAGAACAAGGCAAAGTAGTTAAATAATTCTCTCAGGAGGTTTTGAAAGATGGTAAAGTTTACCCAACGTGACGTGGCACAGCTGATCGACATCAGCGCGCTCAAAATCGACACATCCTTTCAGGATGTGCAGAAGCTGATCGCGGCGTGCAAGAAGTACGAAATCGGCTGTGCGTTTGTATGGCCGTGCTTCTCCGAGTATCTCGGCAAAGAAGTGAAGGGCACCAGCACCGCTTTTGGCACGTCGCTCTCCTTCCCGTCCGGCCAGGAGCCGACACTGATCAAGGTGAAGCAGGCGGAATATTTCGTTTCGCTGGGCGCGGACGAGATCGACATGGTGATGAACGTGGGCTATCTGAAGTCCGGCATGTACAAGGAAGCGCTGGAAGACTTAAAGGCCGTGCGCGCCGCATGCGAAGGGACGTCCTTAAAGGTTATCATCGAGGCCATGCTTTTGAATGACGACCAGATCAGGGACGCGTGCAAGATCGTGATGGACAGCGGTGCGAATTACGTGAAGTCCGGCACCGGCTTTTCGGCGGCCCCCACCACGCTGCACCATGTGAGGGTGATGAAGGACACGGTGCAGAACAACATCAAGATCAAGGTGGCGGGCGGCGTACGCGACCTGGCCACGCTGATCACGATGCATGCAATGGGTGCGCACCGTTTCGGCATCGGCATGGCGGCGACGATTGCGATCATCGAAGAAGCCGGCAAATATCCAGATGGCGTTGAGCTTAAGATCATGAAGACGGAAGACGGCAGCACCACCGGCGGCTATTGATCCAGACTACCAACCCAACAAAACATCCATATAAGCATTGAGACTGACACCGTTTGTGAGGCGGTGTCAGTTTCATAATGGCTGTTGTTCGCGTACAAAAAAGGCAGCGCCCCTTACGGATAAATGAAAGGACCCGTATGGATACATATGTTTACCATTACAATGACGCTTATTATATCAATCTGACTAACCAGTGCACCAACAACTGCACTTTTTGCATAAGGAACGGCCACGATGGTGTGGGCGGATACGATTTGCGGCTTCAAAGGGAGCCGGAAGCGTTTGAAATCATACAGGAGCTTGAGAAAGCCGGCGATATCAAAAAAGCGGTTTTCTGCGGACTGGGCGAACCGACGATGCGGCTAGATGTGCTGCTGCGGACTGCCGCTTATCTGAAAGCGAAGGGTGTCCACGTGCACCTCAATACCAACGGACAGGGCAGCGTGTGTGCCGGTTGTGACATCGCGCCATTGCTCCGCGGTTTTGTGGATACCGTGTCCGTCAGTCTGAATGCCTCAAATGCGGCGGATTACCACCGCGATTGCCAGAGTGCATACGGTGAGGAAGCCTTTGTGCACATGTTCACCTTTGTGAGGAGCTGTGTGGCGCAGGGTATAGAAACGGTCCTGACCGTGGTCGATTTGATCGGCGAAGAGGAAATTGAAAGATGCCGGCGCATTGCTGAGGAGTCGGGCGCTGCGTTCCGTGTCCGGCATTTTGTTGAGGTCAATTCACAGAGTGCTGAAAATTAAACTAAAATTCTATAGAAAATATTCAGATGCCAAAGGATTTTGAAGCTGCAGGTCGAATAGTATTAAAAGTATCAAATGTTACATACATTTATAATAATAGTTTGAAACTCATATATTTTCAGATCAAATGAAGGGAGAATTGGCAGTGGAAAAATCAGCCTTGGGTATGGTGGAAACGAAAGGCCTGATCGGCGCGATAGAAGCGGCAGACGCAATGGTGAAAGCGGCGAATGTGACGCTGATCGGCAAGGAGAAGATAGGCAGCGGCCTCGTGACGGTGATGGTTCGCGGTGACGTCGGCGCGGTGAAGGCATCGGTGGATGCGGGGGCAGCAGCCGCCAAACGGGTGGGCGAGCTGTACGGCGTGCATGTGATACCGCGCCCGCACGACGACGTGGAAACGATACTGCCCGGCAAACAGGCTTAAAGGCGGGTGATCAGTCATGGATATGGAAAGCATGATCGCCGGTATTGTCAAAGAAGTGATCGGCCAGATGGGCGGCGCAAACCCGGCTGTGTCCCAAAAGGTGACGGCGCATGATATCGCGAAGATGATCGACCATTCGCTGCTGCGGCCGCAGTTGTCGCGTCAGGAGATCGAGGAAGGCTGCCTGCTCGCGAAGGAATACGACTGCGCGTCGGTGTGCGTGAAGCCCTGCGACGTGGAGGCGGCATACAAGATACTCAAAGGCACCGACGTGAAGGTGACCACGGTGGTAGGATTCCCGCACGGCGCGCACCTGACTTCCGTGAAGGTGATGGAAGCGCATCTGGCGATGAGCCAGGGCTGCACCGAGCTGGACATGGTGATCAACATCGACCGCATGAAGTCGGGCGATTACGATTACGTGGAGAAGGACATCACCGCCGTCGTGGAGGCGGCGCATGCCCGGGGCGTGCTGGTGAAGGTGATATTCGAGAACTACTATCTGACGGACGACGAGAAGGTCCGCGCCTGCCAGATGTGCGAGCGCGCAGGCGCAGACTGGGTGAAGACGTCCACCGGCTTTGCGGCGGGCGGCGCAACGATACATGACCTGAAGCTGATGCGCAAAACCTGCTCGCCCAAGGTGCAGGTGAAGGCGGCGGGTGGCGTGCGCACGCTGGACGGGGCGCTGTCGGTGCGCGCGGTGGGCTGTACCCGTTTCGGTGCGACAGCCACGAAAAAGATCATTGAGGACGCGCGCGAGCGTGAAAAGAGCGGCACGCTCCGTTTGCCGGATACCATTGCCGAGCTGGAAGTTAAATATTGAACGAAGCGGGTCATACGGGCGTTTTCAGGCGTCCGTATGGCTTGTTTTCGCATGATATGTTAAACTGTCGGGATAAGGCGCATAGCGTCAGGGAAAAGGCTGGAGGGAATGAGTGTGGCGTCGACGGAGACGGATTCAAAACAAATACTGCTGGGCGGCCGGGTGTCCATTGACTCGGATGTGCCGCTCTATTATCAGCTGATCAGCATCATCAAGCGTAACCTATCGGTAGGCTTGCTCAAGCCGGGGGACATGATACCCAGTGAGGCGGAGCTGTGCGAGGCGCTGGGCATCAGCCGCTCCACCGTTCGGCAGGCCATCGGCGAGCTGGAGGCCGAGGGGCTGGTGGTGCGCCGCCGCGGCAAGGGCACGTTCATATCGGAGCCCAAGCTGTTCCGGGCCGTGGAGGACATATACAGCTTCACCAGCGAGATGAAGGCGCTGGGGCTTTCGCCCTCGTCCATCGTACGCGGCTTTGAGAGCATCACTCCCACGGCGGATGTGGCACAGGCGTTGCATCTGGACGCTTCGCAGAAGGTCTATAGGATCGTCCGTCTGCGCTGCGCCAACGACGAGCCGCTGCTGCTGGAGACCACGTTTATACCGGTATCTATGCTCCCCGGCCTCACAAAGGAGGCAGTGGAAACGGGCTCGCTGTACACGCTGCTGCACGAAGCCGGGCTGATGGTGCCTGACGTGGCTGAGGAAACGTATGAGGCGATGGTGATCAACGACACCACGGCGGCGCTGCTGAAGTGCAAGCCGGGCATCGGCGGTTTCTTTGTGGAGCGGCGCACATGGAGCAGGAGCGGCGAGATATTCGAGCTGACGCAGTCGGTGATACGCGGCGACCGCTCCAAGTTCGTGCTCAAGCTGAAAGGCGCGTCGGCAGGCTGGGACAGGAACCTCATGGAAGTCACGCCGTAACAGCGGGCAGCTTTCTGCCAAATTTAACGGAAACATCACAGCACCGCCACGAGCGGCATTCTAACCGCAGTATGTGCCGCATAGAGTGGTGGTATCAATGAACATATACGCATAAAGTCATATTACTGGAAACCAAAACTTGAATAACGCATGAGCTTGGAGTTATACGCATGGACGAAACGATGAAGCAGGAATTGCTGGAACTGGCGGATAAACTCGGAAACACAAATGCGGGCACGCTGAGGGCGGTAATCGGCTTCGACGGCTTCGTGGACGAGGTGGTGCATGTTGTCGACAAGCGCATCGATCCGGAGAACTATACGCGCGTACCGACGCTGACGCAATACGGGCGGCGTATCGCCGAAACCTCGGGGCTTTCGTCCAATGTCGAGATCGTAACGATATCCAAAAAGCTGGGCGGCAACGGACCGATACTTGCCAACGCGCTGATTGAATGCGGCGTGAGCATGACATATATCGGCGCTATCGGATATCCAGAGGTGAACGCGGTATTTACTGACATGGCTGTAAGGTGCGAGCGGGTTTATCCGATATGCGAACCGGCTTCCACAGACGCCATGGAGTTCGAGGACGGCAAGATCATCCGGGTCAAGCTGTCGCCGTTTCGGGACCTGAGCTTTGATACGCTCAAACAGCGCGTGGGCCTTGATATGCTGGCGGCGCTGCTGGATTCCGCAGAACTCATCGGCTTCGAAAACTGGGCGCTGCCGCCATATTCGGGGCAGATATGGCAGGGCATCCATGAGCATGTGCTGCCGCTGATGAAGAGCGACACACGCGCCAAGACGCTGTTTTTTGATTTGGCCGATCCGGCGTCGCGACAGGAGGAAGAGCTGCGCGGCGTGCTGAAAACGATCGGCGCGTTTGCGGGGCGCTTCCGCGTGATACTGGGGCTGAACCTGCGGGAAGCGGTGCAGGTGGCCGCGCTGTTTGATGGCCGGTTTGACACATCTGGCTGCAATCTGGAGGAATTAGCGCGTCATATTCGCCGCTTTGTGGACGTGCAGACGCTGGTCATCCATCCGGTGAAGGAATCCTGCTGCCTTGTGGACGATGTATTTTATTACCGTGAGGGGCCGTTCTGCACGCAGCCGAAGCTGACGACGGGCGCGGGCGACAATTTCAACGCCGGTTTTGTGCTGGGCATGGGGCTGGGGCTTGAGCCGCAGGAGGCGCTGCAGCTCGGAATGGCGTCGTCGGGCTTCTACGTCAGGAACTCCCGCAGCGGCAATTTGACAGAGTTACAACGCTTTTTGGGCCATTGGGCCGCAAATGAACTGGATTAATAAAGGAGGATGGTTATGAAAAGACTGAACGTGGGCGTGATCGGAACCGGGTTTATCGGGCCGGCTCATATCGAAGCGCTGCGCCGGACGGGCCTTGCGGACGTGGTTGCGCTGGCGGACATCAATGCGGATGTTGCGAAAGCCAAGGCGGAGGAGCTGTCTGTGCCGCAGAGCTACGGCGATTACAAGGCGCTGCTGGCAGAGCCGGATATCGATATCGTTCATATCTGTACTCCCAACAACCTGCACTTCTCCATGTCCAAGGAAGCGATGGAGGCCGGCAAGCATGTGGTGTGCGAGAAGCCGCTGGCGATGGACTCCGCGGAGGCGGAAGAGCTGATCCGCGTTGCCAAGGCGACGGGGGTGGTGAACGCCATCCACTTTAACATCCGCTTCTATCCGGTGATCCATCACGTGAAGGCGATGATCGAGAGCGGCGAGCTGGGTGAGATACTCGCGGTCAACGGCTCATACCAGCAGGACTGGCTATTCTATGAGACGGATTACAACTGGCGTCTGGAGCCGGAATACAGCGGCGACTCCCGCGCTATCGCGGATATCGGCTCGCACTGGCTGGATTCCGTGGAGTTCATGACGGGCCTCAAGGTGAAAAAGGTCTGCGCCGACTTCGCGACCTTCCATCCCATCCGCAAAAAGCCCTTAAAGCCGCTGGAGACGTATTCCGGCAAGCTGCTTAGCCCCTCGGACTACGCCGACGTGCCCATCGGCACCGAGGACTACGCGACGGTGCTGTTGCGCTTTGAAGGCAAGGCGCATGGCTCGCTGACGGTGAATCAGGTGGCGGCGGGCCGCAAAAACCGCTGCTATTTCGAGATATACGGCAGCAAGAAGAGCGCCATCATCGACACGGAGCGCTGCAACGAGGTGTGGATCGGCCGCCGGGACGGCAACAACGAGCTGTTGCTGAGAGACCCGTCGCTGCTGCAGCCGTCCGCACGCGCCATCGCCAGCTTCCCCGGGGGACACAACGAGGGCTTCCCAGATACGTCCAAGCAGCTATTCAAGAAGCTGTATTCGTACATATTGAACGGGCGCAGCGGCGCGGTCGAATACCCGACGTTCGAGGCGGGCGCGCGGGAGCTGGTGCTCTGTGAGCGCATCGTGGATTCGGCGCGCAAGGACAGCTGGGTCGAGATATAGCCGTGGTAACATAGATAGGAGGAGATAACATGAAGCTTGGATTTGTGAGCGCAATACTGCCCGAGTATAGCTTTGAGCAGGTGATCGATTTTACGGCGGACAACGGCATGGACTGCGTGGAGATCATGTGCTGGCCCAAGGGTAAGGCGGAGCGCCGGTATGCGGGCGTCACGCACATCGACGTGGACACGCTGGACAGGGACAAGGCGGCCCAGATCAACGACTTTCTGGCGAAAAAGGGCGTCAGCATATCGGCGCTGGGGTATTACCCCAACCCGCTGGACGCGGACCTTGCGCAGCGTGCCGTGTTCATCGAGCACATCAAGAAATGCATCAAGGGCGCGGCGCTGCTGGGCCTCAAAAACATCAACACGTTCATCGGCAAGGACCCCGCCAAACCGGTGTCGGAGAACCTCGAGGAGTTCAGGAAGGTATGGCCGGACATCGTGAAGGTGGCGGAGGACAACGATGTGAAGATCGGCATCGAGAACTGCCCGATGTATTTCCGCGACGAGTGGCCGGGCGGCAAGAATCTCGCCTCTTCGCCGCAGATGTGGCGCGAGATATTCGGCTTTATTAACAGCCCCAACCTTGGCCTCAACTACGATCCGTCGCATCTGGTGTGGCAGCGGATGGACTACGTCAAGCCCATCTATGAGTTCGCGGACAAGATATTCCATTTCCACATCAAGGATGCGAAGTTCTATCAGGATAAGTACAACGAAGTGGGCATATTCGCGGTGCCGCTGGATTATCACGCGCCCAAGCTGCCCGGCCTCGGGGACACCGATTGGAGCAAAGTAATCGCGGCGCTGACGGACATCCGTTACAAGGGCTGTGCGGTGATCGAGGTGGAGGACAGGGCGTTCGAGGACACGCTGGAGGACCGGCTTAATTCGATACTGCTGTCCAAACGCTACATCAGCCAGTTCATCATCTGATAAACGCCAAAACGTCAATAAAGCCTAAGACCGTGGAGGCTCTGCCTCCACACGCCATACCCCTCCGGGGCACGCGAAGGGACACAGCCCCTTTGGAAACCCACTAAAAAATGCCGCTGACACGGCATTTTTTGATTTCTTATTAGGCTTTCTTAAGAAAATTGGGTGGGGGTCTGAGGCAGCGCCCCGGAGATTTTTTTATTGCTTCTTTCTTTTTTTTCGGTTAAACGGGAACGGCAGCTCGATCTTCGCGTTCTCGTATTTATCCAGCTTTGAGCCTGACTTGAAGTAGGCTATAGCCGCGTTGATCTCGCCGCCGAGCAGCAGCACGACGCTGCTGATATACAACCATGACATCAGCAATATCACCGCGCCGATGCTTCCATATATGCGCGTGAACCCAGCGAAGTGGTTGACGTAGAAGGCGAATACCAGCGATGTGAGTATCCAGCCCGCGGAGGAAAACAGTGCGCCGGGGAGTACTTCCCTTCGCGTGAGGCGGCAGTTGGGTATGATCTTGTACAGGAGAAAGAACACCAGAAACATCATCGCGATGGGGACGGCGTAACGCAGCAGCGTCCAAAGCCATGGAAACGCTTGCTCCGCATGGATGTAGCCAAGTATGTTCCTCCCGATTACTCTGCCGAATATCAGGAACAGCAGCGTGACCATCACCATTACCGCGATACCGACGGTAAAGAAAACGGTGATGACAGTCACCTTCCAGAAAGGCCGGTCTTCATTCTTGTCGCACGCCTTGTTTAGGCACGCGCTGATAGCGTGGATGCCGCGGGACGCGCCCCACAGCGTGGCTACCAAGCTGATGGACAGCAGCGCCGCGCTTCTGGCTCCCAGCATTTCAGCCACCAGGTCGCGAAAGAAGACGTTCACGTCACCCGGCAGAAAGCGCGATATGTTTTCGGTAAACTCCTCGGGGGAAACGGCGGTAAAGCTCAGTATGTTCAGCAGAAACAACAGGAACGGGAACAACGAGAACAGCAGATAAAACGTGAGCTGGGCGCTGAGCGACGGTATGTCATCATCCTTGAAACGAACGTAGAGCTGAGCGGCGTACTTTTTCCACTTGGGCGCGGTTTTACCCAAAAGCATGGTTCCTCCT
>JAEWWC010000055.1 GCA_023396555.1 Bacillota bacterium | reverse complement strand
GGCTCCGCATGTTCTGGAAGCGGCTGATATCATCTGCCCGTCCAATGAGGAGGGTGGTGTTGCAGATGTCATTGAACAATACATATTGGAGGGAGCCTATGAAAGTCAAGCTCAAAATCGATGATCTTGTCAAAGAGCTGAACCTGAGCGTCATCTACCGGGGGGACGTACAGCATTTGGAGATCAACACGTCAGACCTCAACCGTCCGGGTCTGCAGATGGCGGGGTTTTTTGAGTACTTTGCCGTCAACCGCATCCAGCTTTTTGGCATGGTGGAAATGACTTACCTTCAAAACCTTGACCCTGAGCTTAAGCGCGAACGGCTGGACAAGTATTTCGCCAGCCAGGTCCCCTGCGTACTGATCGGACGCAATCTGACACCGCCTCCCGAAATGGTGGAAGCCGCCAAAAAATATAACACACCCATATTTATGTCCGGCCTTACCACCACGAAACTCTCTCACAAAACCACCGTCTATCTGGACCGAGTGCTCGCGCCCAGCATTTCCCGCCACGCGGGGCTGATGGACGTTTACGGCGTCGGCATACTGCTGATGGGTGATTCGGGCGTCGGCAAAAGCGAGACCGCGCTGGAGCTGGTGAAGAGGAACCACCGGCTCGTCGCGGACGACGTGGTCGAGATCGTGAAGCTGTCGGACAACCAGCTGGTGGGCCAGTCCCCCGAGGTGATCCGCCACATGATGGAGATACGCGGCCTCGGTATCATCGACGTGCGTACATTGTATGGCATCGGCGCGGTGCTGGTGGAAAAGTCCATCGAGCTGGCCGTCAACCTGGAGCTGGGCGATCCGATGAACATCGACCGTTTGGGGCTTTCCAATGAGTATATCACGCTGTTGGGAGTCAAGATCCCCATCATCACGATACCGGTACGCCCCGGGCGCAACCTCGCCATTATCATCGAGGTGGCTGCAATGAACTATCGTCTTAAATGCATGGGGCACGTCACCGCTGAGCAGCTGGACAGCAAGCTGCTGGAGATCATAGCCCCGGGCAGCAGCTGTGCGAGAGGAGAATAGATATGTATCTGGCTGGAATCGATTTGGGCGGTACCGCCATCAAAGCGGGCCTGGTAGACGAAAACCTTTCGCTGGTATGCAAAACGAGCATTCCCACGGGGGTGGGCCGCAGCTATGAGGAAATTATCGCCGATATGGCACAGGCAGTCATCAACGTCGCCAAAGAAAACGGCATCGGCATGGATGAGATCAAAAGCGTGGGAATCGGCATACCCGGCGTGGCGAATAACGGCGTTGTCATTGCGGTACACAACCTGTACTGGTTCGACATACCGCTGGAAGCGGAGATGAAAAAGCATATCAACGCTCCTGTATTTATCGACAATGACGCCACGGTAGCGGCGGTTTATGAATATCATCTGGGCGCGTTAGCCGGCTGCAAGGTGGGCGTGCTGCTGACGCTGGGCACCGGCGTGGGCGGCGGCATCATCATAAATGGAAAACCGTTCAGCGGCGCACACGGACTGGGTAGCGAGCTCGGGCATCTGCCCATCGTACAGAACGGCATACAGTGCACCTGCGGCAACAAGGGCTGTCTCGAAGTCTACGCATCCGCCCCCGCACTGATCCGCATGGGCCGTCAGTGCGTGATCGAACGGCCTGAAAGTATGCTGCATCACATCACGAACGGGGATTACCTGAAGGTGACCACCAAAATGATCATCGACTGCGCGCGCGAAGGCGATTACGTCGCCCTGTCCATCGTCGACGATTATGTCGGCAAGCTCTCCATGGGCATCTGCGCGCTGGAGAACGCGCTGGACCCAGATGTGATCGCCCTCGGCGGCGGCGTTTCGGGGGCGGGAGAGTTCCTGTTGAACAAGATCGTCAAGGCCAGCGATGGACTCGGTATTTTCGAAAATCAGAAATACGCCGACATTCGTCTGGCGGTGTCCGGAAATGACGCCGGAATCATCGGTGCTGCGATGCTGGGCATGTCATGATTGGGGCTTGAGTCCAGTATAAATAAGCAAGAGGTGCAATATGAAGCCTTTTGCTTATTTTTTATGCGTGCTGGTGATACTGCTGCTGGTGGTGTCGCCTTGGCTGATACTCTCCTATTATGAGAAACTGCCGGAAGCGCCGTACTTTCAGGGCATACTCCATATGTGGCACATAACCGGCTGGCGGACGGGCGGTTCCTCCTCCTATGCGTTTCTGGAGAACCGTATCAAGCAATATGAGGCACAGAATCCGCATGTATTCATTGAGCTGGAAAGCTACACGCCGGAGAAGGCTGACAAAGCGCTTCAAAATGGGCAGCGGCCTGATATCATCTCATACCCTTACGGAATCGATCCGGCGCTGGACTTTGCTCCGCTGCCCCATCACAACTTTCTGATGCTGAATGATCAGGACAAAGCCTATCCCTATATGTTCGGCGGATACTGCCTGCTCGTCAACAACGATCTGCTCAGTGAGAACGGCATTGATATCTATCAGGGCTGGGGCATACGCCCTGACGCGCTGCTGGAAGCCGCTGAGCTTGGCGTGGCGTTCGATGCCGAGGAGGGTTACTCATCGCTGCCCGTCCTCGCGCTGCATGCCTATCCCCCCGCCCCCAAGCCCAACATGACCACCTTTGGCGAGCCAGAAATGCCGGATGTTGCGCTGGGACTCTCGGCCTCTTACTCCGATGGTCTGGGTTCCTTCTGTAAAGGCGAATCCGCGGTGCTGATCGCATCGCACAGGCAGCTTTTTGAGGCATCGGAACGCTATACCCAAGGCGAAGCGCCCGGCTTCACCGCCTACGCCATCGGCGGCTATACCGACATGGCACAGATGGTGAGCATATCGCTGCAGGAGGATGAACTCAGGCAATCGGCATGCGAAAATTTTGTTGAGTGGCTGGTCAGCCCGGCCTGTCAAAAAAAGCTGGAAGCGCTTGGCGTATGTCCCGCGGTAAGCGATGTGGATATTTACCGGCAAAATGAAGCGCTCCGCGCTGTTTACGATCAGCTCTGCACGTCGGGCGTGTTTGCGCCGTCGGAGGAACGCCAAACGCTGGAAGCGCTTGCGATGGACGCCTTCGGGGGCAGTGAAGTGGCGCTCAATAAGCTGCGCCGGCTGCTGGGCGCATCAGGACAGTGAATATTTCATTCCTCCACCTCGTACCCGGCCGCTCTCAGCGCCAGTACGGCGGTCTCCAAACTTGTCGCTTTCACAAACAAATAATCGGTATCGTAGGTGGAGACCACAAACACGGAAACGCCAGCTCTGGCCAATACGTCCGTCAAACCGCCCAGTATACCGATCAGCGAAAAATCCAGCACGCCGCATACACGCAGCCCTCGCCAGCCCTTTTCAGCCACGCCTTCGGTGGGGGCAAGCTCCGATTCACAGACCAAAGATATCTCCCCGTTGTTTACCGTCAGCGACACAAACTCACCGTCCGGTATCTGTCTGGATTCCAGCCTGCAAACAGAATAGTCCTTTTTCAGCAATTCCAGTCTCATAAAGATCAATCTCCTGTCATCAAAATGAAAAGCCGCCTTTCACAGCGGCTAAAAAACTTAGATGTATTCAGTCTTTATTAACCCACAAACCTGTCATAGTATTTGTCCACGCCGAATTCCTTGATCAATGCCTTCACCGTGGACGGACCGGCCACGCCATCCGCTTCCAGCTTTTTTTTCTCCTGGAATTTCATCAGCTCAATTTTGGTACCCTCTCCAAAATAACTGTCGGCATATACGTCGTACCCCAGCTTGTTCAGCATATATTGAATGCGGTATACCCTCTTTTCGGGCTTGCAGCCGTACTGGGCATATTTATATGTTCTCTCGAACAGCGCGGGCGGCGCATCTCCGCCTCTGTGACGTCCGCTGTAACTATGCCGATAGAAGCAATGCCCGCCTATCTTCTTGTAGAACTTATGGCTGCCCCAGTTTTCATTGGCCGGCGCGCCGGAGCGGAAATAATAAACGTCCTGCGCGATCACCCAAAGTTGGTCGTCCAGCACCGCACGGGCCGCTCTCTTTGAAGACGATGAAGGTTTCCTGTCCTCACGGCCCGCATAGGCGAACTGACCGGGACGTGTAATGACCGCCGTGATCGTACTTCCGGGGAATGTCCGGCACAGCACGCGGTTCATCACCACGTTGCCTACCGCCACTTTCCCTTCAAAGCTTTCGCCGCGCGCTTCTATGTCTATGATCTGCGCCAGCATATAATATTCGTTTTCCGTGTACTCATAGTGGTTGTTGGAATAGCCCATCTCGTTGTAATAAGCATCCGCATCCACTACGAAGAAATCAACCAGATCCTTCACGTCGATGGGAACCGGTGTGGGATCAGGTTCCGTCGTCTTGACCGGCTCAGTCTCCTCAGGCTTCGTGGTCGCAATCGCATCCGGCGTTTCAACTGACGGGACATCTGTAGAATTGACGACGACACCCGGTAATGTTGCGGTCGGGCTGGCGGAATGTGTCGGCGTCGGCGAAGCATCGGGAGTGGGCGCAGGGCTCTGCGATGCGTCCGGTGTCCTCTGCGTATCGATCAGAGCAGCCTTGTTGCCTCCTGTCACTTCAGCTTCCGCAGGTGCAGCAACGCCGCCCGGCGCCAGAAACACGATCAGCAGCACTGCAATGATGACTACACCAGTACCTGCATACAGCAGGACAGTCCGGTTACGGCGGCCTTTTTTCCCAAGCCTCTTGTTGTTGGATGCAAAGGCCAGAGCCGCATCGGTTTTCGTCGCTCCACTTTTCGTTCTGTTGAAACCAGAAAATATCAGCCCAAAGAAACGGTCGAACACACCTTTCTTTTTACTCCGGCTACGCGTTGAACGAACCGATGGGGTCAGCTCGTCCACAAATTCGTTTTGAGAATCCGTTTTTTCGAACCGCCTGGTTCTTTCAGTGCGAACAGGCGGCGTATCTTCGAGAAAATCAAATGAATTGTCTGGTCCCTGCTCCAGACTGCCTTCAATAACCGCCGTCGGCGCTTTAGCTTCCTCTTTTGATTTTTTCGACATCACCACTCGCTGCGTCTTGACAGGCGATTCTTTCTTGGCGATTCTATTTTTCAGGTTTTTCAGTGCACGAATGCCTGAATTCTTTGCCATACGGCTTCTCTCCTTACAAAAACGTACACCCACGCCATTATTCGTATCATACCGTAATCATTGCGATATGTCAATGAATCCGTAATACAATTGTAACATTTGGTCTTTCTTTTTTTATCCAGAATATCCGGCATCCAACTGGTTTTGTATTTCCTGAGGCTCTGCTGTTTTTCCGGGAGGCGCGCCGTGCATCCGTAGCATTTGCGTCACCGAAGCACCCTTTTTCTCCAAAACCTGCTTATGTGCTTTCAGGCTGACCGGCGGTTTTGCATCCGGCTGCGGGTCTGCCTGAACAGTAAAGAGCGTAATCTTTTTACCTGATGCATTCAGGTCATGGATAAACGCGTTGACTGCTGGAACCGTCTTGCCGGCCCAGACAGGCGAACCGATACAGATCGAGTCATATGCCTTCATCTCCTGTGAAAAGCTGTTTTTGAGCCTGCTGCGCAAACCAAAAGCCGCTCCAAAGCCTGCCGCCATAAATGATACTGCAGACTTGCCTCTCTTTTTATCTTCCTCCAGCTCGAATACGTCCGCGCCGAGTCTTCGCGCCAGCAAATCTGCCGCCAGGCGCGTATTTCCATCACGGGTATAAAACACAACCGCCGTTTTCATATTGGTACCCTCGCTTAATAATTTGATATCGCCAGCGCCGTCTCTTTGAGCCCCAGCGTTTTGGCTGCCATTTCCCTGATACCTCTGTACAGATTCGGACTGTCTAACACGGGGTTTTGCAGCAGCGAATCGATACCATAAAACACAATGGCTGAACAAACATCAGGGTTCTTGATATGGAAATACCCTTTGTCGATGCCCTCCAGCACCACATCCTCCAGCAGAGGCAGCAGCGTGCGCGCCCGTTCCTCCCGGAGCACCGTGTCATACCATTCCGCAGGTGCATCCCTGAAATACGAATCCGTTTCCGGCGCTGTATCCGCCTGCTCAACCAACGAGGCAATAAAATACTCGGCTCTGGATATGGCATCCTGCAGTGAATCCATCTGCTGGACAAGCTGTTCACGATACTCGTCCATCTGCATCGCAAGAATGTACCGGACTATAGACTGCTTGCTTTCAAAATAATAAAAGAATGTGCCTTTTGCGATACCGGCCAGCGCGCAGATCTCCTCCACCGTCGTCTGGTCATATCCCTTTTCGGAAAACAATGTGCGCGCGCTGCTGAGTATCAGCATTTTCGTCGCTCTTTCGCCTGACATAAACTCCTCCTGACCCTGTAACAAATACAATTGATGCTTTCATTATCGACCAAGGTCAGGATTTTTATACTGTCCGGCGCTATGTAAGCTGTCTAAGCATAGCGTAGCCCTCGCCAATACTCAGTCTGGCAAACCCCGCGGGGCGTATGTCATAGCAGAAAATATGCTTACTGTCACCATGAAGAAAATGGGATAATACGGATAATATGAAGCCCTTATGAGAAACGATCAGGACACAGCTGTCTTTGGCTTCCTTGATAATACCATTAATCCTTTCTGATGCTTTTGTCAAGTAGCTTCTCACATTATCGCCGCCCGGGAACGTAAAGCTCATATAGTCATCCATATAGGTTTGCCAGACATCGGGATAACGGAGTTGTATTTCGTCCGCGTTCAGCCCTTCAAACGCACCGAAATCCATTTCACGCAGCGACGGGAAAAAAACGGCAGCGGAATCGGGAGCGATTATCTGTGCCGTCTGCCGGGCCCGGAGCGCATCACTGCAGAAAACGCGATGCGGCGCAAACGCCGACAGCGCAAGCGCAGTCTTCGACACCTCTTCGATGGCCTCATTCAACAGTGGAAGGTCAAGCCGGCCGCAGTAAAGGCCTTCCGTGTTTGCGCGCGTCCTACCATGGCGCACCAATATCAATTCAGTCAAGCTTCGCTCCTTTCGCCGCTACATCAGGCTCATCTCTACGAAACGATTCCGAAAAACAAAAAGCGCCGCAAATGCTTGCAGCGCCATATTTCCATCAGTCGAGGTTCTGCCTCTTGCGTCCCACGCGCAGGCGTACCATGGCGCGCGCGAGCGCGATCTGATTCTGCATGTATTCCTGATGGCTCTGTTTTTGACGAAGGCGTTCCTCCGCTCTCTCCCTGGCTTCCTGGGCGCGCATCATATCGATCTCGTCCGGCCACTCGGCTGCCTGAGCAAATATGATGGTCTCGTCGGGGCGCACCTCCACGAAGCCTTCAGCCGCAGTGCACTCCTTCCATTCGCCATCAATATTGATGCGCATCGGGCCGATGGACAACGCGCAGACCATGGGTTCATGCATTTTCTGTATGCTGAGGAACCCGTCCGGAGTCGGGACGATCACGCTCTCCACCTCGCCACTGAAGACAGTGCGCTCGGGTGTGATGATCTCCAGTGTGTATTTCGCCGGCATGACGCTCCCTCCCCTGTCAGGATTTCTTCGCCTTGTTCTTCACATCATCGATATCGCCCGCCATGAAGAAAGCACCTTCGGGGATATCATCCACTTCGCCGTCCACGATGGTCCGAAAGCTCTCGATGGTACGCTCCAGCGGCACGTATTTGCCGGGTATGCCGGTGAACACCTCGGCCACAGACATCGGCTGCGAGAGGAAACGCTGTATCTTTCTCGCGCGGTAAACGATAGTCTTGTCAGCTTCCGACAGGTCCTCAAGGCCCAGCATGGCAATGATGTCCTGCAGCTCCTTATAGCGCTGCAGCACCTCCTGCACGCGCCGCGCGATATTGTAGTGCGTCTCACCGAGTATGCGCGCATCGAGTATACGCGACGACGACTCCAGCGGGTTGATGGCCGGATAGATGCCCAGCTCCGCTATCTGACGGGACAGCACCGTGGTCGCGTCCAGATGCGTGAACGTGGTCGCGGGTGCGGGGTCCGTCAGATCGTCTGCCGGAACGTATATGGCCTGGACCGACGTGATGGAACCGCTCTTGGTTGACGTGATTCGCTCCTGTAGCACGCCCAACTCGCTCGCTAGCGTAGGCTGGTAGCCCACCGCAGACGGTATGCGCCCCAGCAGCGCTGATACCTCGGAGCCCGCCTGTATGAAACGGTATATGTTGTCGATGAACAGCAGCACATCCTGATGCTCCTCATCGCGCAGATGCTCCGCCAGCGTGAGGCCGGTAAACGCCACGCGCATGCGCGAGCCCGGCGGCTCGTTCATCTGCCCGAAAGCGAGGCACGTCTTCTCGATAACGCCCGACTCGCTCATCTCCTCAATCAGCTCGTTGCCCTCGCGGCTTCTCTCACCCACGCCGCAGAACACGGAGTAGCCGCCGTGCTCCGTCGCGATGTTGCGGATCAGTTCCATGATGAGCACCGTCTTGCCCACACCCGCACCGCCGAACAGGCCAATTTTTCCGCCCTTCGCGTATGGCGCCAGCAGGTCGATGACCTTGATACCCGTCTCAAACAGTTCGGTCGCGGGGTTCTGGTCTGCGAACTTGGGTGGCTTGCGATGTATCGGCAGCCGCGTGTCTGAATTAATAGGCCCCTTGCCGTCTATCGGCTGGCCGATGACGTTGACCACACGGCCCAGCGTCTGCTGCCCCACCGGCACGTTGATACGGTCGCCCGTATTGATAACCGCCAGACCGCAATACAGGCCTTCCGTAGCGTGCATCGCGATGCAGCGCACCGTATCATCGCCGATGTGCATGGCCACTTCCAGCCACACTTCACGGTCCCCCAGCTTGATCACCAGCGCATTGTATATGGCAGGCAGGTAACCGTCGTGAAACTTCACGTCCAGCACCGGCCCTGTGATGCGTATCAGTTCGCCCTTATTGACGATTCTATAATCCTCCATATCGTTCTCCCATTCGCTATTTTATAGCATCCAGCGCGCCGATGATCTCCGAGATCTCGTTGGTGATCGCAAACTGGCGTGCCCGGTTGTATTGCCGCGTCAGGTTGTCGATCATCTCCTCGGCGTTATTCGTCGCGTTTTCCATGGCTGTCATGCGCGCGCAATGCTCGCTTGCGTAAGACTGCACAAGGCATCCGTACACCAGCCCCACGATATACTGCGGAACCAGTATGTCGAAAACCTCTTTGGGCGTCGGATGATAGTAAAGTTCTCCGGAATACTGTACTTCAGTGTCTATATCCACAAAATTAGTAATTGACAGGGGGAGCAGCTTCAGCACACGCGGCTCCTGACGTATGGCCGATATAAACTTGGTGTATACCACATATACCTCGTCCATGATGCCATTCTCGTACAGCTCCAGTATATCGTTCGTGATATTGCGCGCATTGTAAAGCGATGGGTTTTGCGAAACGTGCAGAAATTCCACGTCCACCATGAATCCCCGCCGGTCAAAAAACGCACGCGCCTCCTGCCCGACCGTCAGTATATAGCGTTCCTCACTCTTTTGCATCGAGGAAAGCGCCAAGTTCAAAACATTGTGATTATATCCGCCGCACATGCCCTTGTCCGCTGCGATCACCACGTAAGCCGCTTTTCCGCCGTCGCTCTCGCCGACATACGGGTGGCTGAGCTCATGCGTATGCGTCAGTATGTCCTTAAGCGCAGACTGAACCCGCTCGAAATGCATATGGTTGTTCTCATACTTGACGATAGCCTTTCTCATCTTGGATGTGGAGATGAGATGCATCGCCCGTGTGATCTGCTGCATTTCGGAGATCGAGTGAATGCTGTGCCTGATGTCCCCCATGCTGGCCATGTTACTGTTCGACCTCGTTTTCCAGCTTTATCGCGTTTTGCTGGCAATATGTCGGCATGAACTCCTCCGCGGCCTTGCGCAGCTCAGCCACAGCGTCTTCCGGCAGGTCGCCCGTCTTCTCGATCGTCAGGCGCACGTCAGGATAGTTGGTATCCACATATTCCAGATAACGCCGGTTGAACTCCTTCACATGATTGAATGGAAGTTTCACCAGATATTTATTGATCGCGACATACAGCAGAATGACCTGACTCGCCATGGACAGCGGCGAAAATTGCGGCTGCTTCAATGACTCAGTCAGCCGTGCGCCCTGATCCAGTGTCTGCCGCGTCGTCTTGTCCAGATCGGAAGCGAACTGTGCGAATACCGCCAGTTCCCGATACTGCGCGAGGTCCAGACGCAGGCGGCCCGCTACCCTTCTCATCGCCTTGATCTGCGCGCTGCCACCCACGCGGGACACGGAAAGGCCCACGTTGACCGCCGGCCGTATGCCCGCGTTGAACAGCTCGGATTCCAGGAATATCTGTCCATCCGTGATAGAGATCACGTTGGTGGGTATGTAGGCTGAAATGTCGCCCGCCATCGTCTCGATGATGGGCAGCGCCGTGATGGAGCCACCACCGTGCGCGTCGTTCAGACGCGCTGCGCGCTCCAGCAGACGCGAATGCAGATAGAACACGTCGCCCGGATACGCTTCGCGACCCGGCGGACGGCGGAGCAGCAGCGACATGGTTCTGTAAGCCACGGCGTGCTTGGACAGATCGTCGTATACGATCAGAGCGTCCTTGCCGGCATACATGAACTCCTCGGCAATAGCGCAGCCTGCATATGGCGCGATGTACTGCATCGACGGCGCATCGCTGCCTGTGGAGGCCACAACGATGGTATATTCCAACGCGCCCTCCTCCTCCAGCGTCTTGATAATGGACGCGATGGTGGATGCCTTCTGGCCGATAGCCACATATATGCAGTAAACGTTCTTGCCCTTCTGGTTAAGTATCGTATCCACGGCGATCGCCGTTTTGCCTGTCTGGCGGTCGCCAATGATCAGCTCTCTTTGGCCTTTGCCGATGGGCACCATGCTGTCAATAGCCACGATACCCGTCTCCAGCGGGCTCTTGACGCCTTGCCGGTCGAATATGTGCGGGGCTTCCGCTTCTATCATTCTGTATTTATCTGCGAAAACTTTACCTTTGCCGTCCATCGGCACGCCAAGAGGGCTCACGACGCGGCCCAGCAGTGCTTCGCCGACCGGCACTTGGACCACCGTTCCGGTATTGCGCACGTTGGAGCCTTCCGACACGTCCCAGACGTTGTTCAGCAGCACCGCGCCGATGCTCTCCTTCGAGAGGTTCATCACAATGCCAAACGAATTATTCTCAAACTCCAGCAACTCGCCGTATTTGCAGCCCTCAAGGCCCTTCACCAGCACGATACCGTCCCCCGAAGAAATGACTGTTCCGATCTCGGTGACATCAAGCTCTCCGGTATATTCCCTGATACGGTCCTTGGTGGTCTTGCCGAACTCCTCCGGATTGATGTCCAGCGAGAAGTCCCCTTCCTCCAAAGCGTCGTTTTTATGCGGTGATTCGGTGTCGATGATAAAGTTCTTGATTTTGCCCAGGTGCGCACGGACGCTTCGGTCGTAAATCTTGTTGCCCAGCACCACCACAAAACCGCCCAGCAGCTCCGGCACCACTTCAGTTTTGAAGCTAATCTCTTCGCCTACCAGCGTTTCAAAACGCTTCTTGATTGATTGTATCGTCAGGTCGTCCAGCGCGACTGCCGATTTCAGTTTTCCTTCGATAGCCAAGTCATCCCACCCTCTCAAAGAACTCGTCGATGATCTTGCGGTTATCGTCCAGAGAAATCTCGCGCGCCAGCACCTTTTCTGCTATCTGTATGCTCATTTCAGCGATCTCCGTTCGCATATCCTGCCTAACCTGCACCTTCTCCGCCTCGATCTCACGTTTGGCCCGAAGTACAAGGCCGCGCGCATGGTCCTTCGCGTTATCGACAATCTCACGCGCATGGTCACGTGCCATCTCGTTGCTCCGGGTGATGATCGCAGCCGCCTCATTGTGAGCGTTCGCCATCATCTGTTCATATTCTTCCTTCTGCTGAATCAGCTGTTTCTCACGGTCATCCAGTTCGTCCACTTTATTCGCAAACGTGTTTTCGCGATTCTTCATGAACTTGAGTATCGGCTTGTAAACCAGAAAGCGCAACACCACAAAAAGAACCAGTACATTGAATATATGAAGGCCGATTTGTAACGGATCCAATTCCATATTGACCACACCTCACTTATGTCTGAAGAATACGCGCCCCTCGATTCTTAAATCTTGCCGTACATCAATATCGCGATAACGAAACCGTAAATGGCGGTCGTCTCGGCAAACGCAAGGCCGATGAGAAGCATTGCATTGATCTTTCCGCTGGCTTCAGGCTGCCGAGCCACGGCGTCCGCCGCCTTGCCGGTGGCGATACCCATACCGATGCCCGCGCCCAGTCCTGTCAGAACCGCCAGGCCAACACCAATCGCAATAATAGCCGTCGTCATTTTACATACCTCCAATAATATAGATTAATAAGTTAAGTCTATCGTTTTGCCCCGTACGCAACCGTCTCTTCCATAAATGATAAGGTCAGAACGAGGAATATATACGTTTGAATGCCCACGTGGAACAGATTGAAGTATATCGACAACACCGCCGGTATACCGATGGCAACCACGCTGTAGAGCAGATCCATTACAATCATGCCGGCAAACATGTTGCCGAAGAGACGGAAGGACAGCGATACCGGGATCACCGCGTGGGTCACCAAGTTGACAGGCAGCATAAACGCTTTGGGTTTTATGAACCATTTCAGCCGTCCGAAAAAGCCGGTGTAATAAAAACCAAACGCGTTGATCAGAACGAACGACATCAGCGCCAGCGCGATGGTGAAGTTAATGTCCGTTGCCGGTGGCCGAAAGCCGAAAAGTTCGATCAGGCTGGTGCTGACGATGATCAGGGCGATCGTAAAAATATATGCAGCAAAAGAAGCACCGCGTTTACCAAGCTGAGAGTTGGTGAATTTCTCACAAAACTCAACAAACATCTCCAATACGTTTTGAATCCCTTTTGGAACCGTTTTGAACCGTGGGATAACAAGAATGCGGATGAGAACGGCGAGAACAATCAAAATCAGTATGACCATCCATGTCACCAGCATTGTTTCGTTAATTTGCAAACCAAAAACGGATACCTTAGGAGGTGTTATCGTAATTTCTTCCATTTCCAGGTTTGGTGTACGTCCCAATACTGTCAACATGCGCTCAACCATGGTTGATGTCCTTTCCGTCCGTATGGCTGTCATTTGCCGTGTCAGCTTTATGGCGTATATGCAGAACTACCACCAATGCGGCAATCATTCCGAACAGCATTCCTACAGCCGTCCATATAAGATGCATCAGTGTGATGTTCGCAATGAGGCAAAGGATAAAAACGATAATGGCTATCTTCACTATCAGCAGAAACGCGCCCGCAACTTTGACAGATGGATTACCACCAAGTATCATCTTTCCTAGTTTATAAAGCGCCACCACCTGTAGCGCGCCTATCGCCAATCCAACCAATATGCCCCACATAACAATACATTCTAATCAATAAGCTTCAAAAATGCAAGCTGTCTGGGGGGCTAAAATATTATTTAATTCGCGCGAGCCTTCCATATAATCGCTGAAATAACTCGCACCCTGATGTACGAAACGGGCCAACTCATTGACCGTCATCGGTATCGCTCCGGCCTTGACGTTGTTCCAAGAGGCAAGGTCGTCCACGATGCTGGCGTGATCCAGCAAAGCGGTGGCGTCGAATGCCTTCAGCAGCGCTTTCGTGTCCACCACGCGCGCCATGCCGTGTTTCGCGCCCCGCCTGTCGGCGGGCAGGTTGTATTTGACCTTTTTGTAGCCCTGCCGGAACAGCCAGGCCAACAGTCCACCCACGTATGCCTCGTCGGTGTATACCGTTTCAATCACGTCCACCACGTCGTCCTTCACATAATACAGCATATACGCCGCGGCCGCATCGTCCTCGATCAGCACGGCGGCCTTTCCGCCGTCCACCGCCAGCTCGCCCAACCGCCAGCTCCACTCCCGCTGCGAGCGTATCACGTATCCGTCGAAGCCGCGCATCATTTTGCCATATAGCGGCTCCAGAAGCGAAGCGTCCACCGTTTCGATCACCTCGGCACGACGGCTGAGCGCTGCCGCCGTCACGCTCTGCTTGCGCACGTGCGAGTAAGTTGCCCAGCCAAGCCGCTCATAGAATTCGTGTTTGAACGGATACAGGTGTGTCAGCAATATGCCTCGCTGCTTCATCAACGCCAGCGATTCGCGCAGCAGCGTACGCATCAGGCCCTCGCCGCGGCGGGTTTTTTCCGTGGCCGCCCCCGCTATAAAAGCGGACGGCAGCGGGCGTCGCTGCACACTGACCGTGAAGGGCAGCATGTGCAGCACGGAAACCAGCCCGTTGTCGAACATGCCGATCGACTGCCCCGGCAGCACCTTGTTGGCGAAATACCAGTCGATGAACTCGTCGGTATCATCAAAGGCCTGCTTCCACAGCGCCTTGGCAAGTGGGATGTCTCTGGTTTCCAGCAGCCTGATATCCATCGTCAATTCCTCACGCAGGTATATTTCTCAACCAGAAAAGCCGGATAGTACGACAGCTTCGCTTTCCTTAAGCCCTCGATGTCCATATCTTCCTCGCGGTTGATGTATTTCAGATCGCTCCACTCGTGCCGCACAAACTCACGATTGATCAGCGGGTAGGTGCCTTGCAGGTCCGGGTTGGCCTTTTCGACGTGGATGATCGCCATGTCGCCGAACCGCTCTCCCACCGAGAACGCTTCCAGCTTGCCGTCCACATACAGCAGCCCGCACCGAAGACCCAGCGCATCGATATTCTTAAGCGCCGCTTCGGTGGCCCACATCTCGTGCTGTATGCTCTCGGTCATGCCGCCCTTGCCTTCCACCCACGACCTGTACAGCGACATACAGGCGTCGTAGTCCTCCGCCGTGTATGGCCGGTATTCGAAGCTATGGTTGGCAAGGAGCTTGTTGATGTGGTTACGTTTGGCGTGATACTTCTTGCCCTCCAGCGTACACAGGTCCTCTGTGTTGTATACGTACTCGAAGTTCGCCCTGTCCGGCGTCATCGCGTACCGGCCCGGGCAGTCGGCTTCAATTTTCTCCTTGAGCGGCACCGTCACGCCCTTGATCTTGAACTTATCGCCGCGGGCCTCCAAAAACTCCTCGCACCGGCGCATCGGCGCTTCAATGCTCGTATCACAGTCCTCCAGCAGCGGCGGCAGCAGAAATGAAGCGCTGCCATTGTTCAGATGAAGGTACATAGCCAAATCGTCGGTGGCCATTTGAATGTCCATGGCCCGGCTCCAGATGAATATATTCGCAAATGACGCTTCCAGATTATGATATCCGTGGCACAGCGTATATTTTTCAAAGCGCAGTTTATCGTCCAGTTCTATTTTTTTGAATTCCAGCATGCACTCTCCTAAAGGGTTTAATTAATCTATTATATACCATTCGTATGATAATTCAAATTCAAATGCAATTCATTATGAATGGTTACAGACAAATGGCGCGAATAAGCGGCAGCCTTTCATTAACGTGCTTCGCCTGACGGCGTTTTATTACGCTAAAAACAAACAAGCGTTTCAGAACAGCCGCCCTGAAACGCCCTTGACTCTTATACGCCGTCTATTCCTCCACGATCTCGCCGTTCGGTGAAATGACCGTCACGTGCCATGGTATCATTTTGCCGCTGTTTACCAGCGCCTGCTTGACGGCGTACTCGATGCCGCCACAGCACGGCACGCTCATGCGCAGCACTTCAACGCTGCGTATGTCGTTGTAAGACAATATCTCGGTCAGCTTCTCCGAATAGTCCGCCATGTCCAGCTTGGGGCAGCCGATCAGCGTGATCTTGCCCTTCATAAACTTATCATGCACGCCCGCGTAAGCGTATGCCGTGCAGTCCGCCGCGATCAGCAGCTTCGCGCCGTCGAAGTAAGGCGCGTTGGGCGGCACCAGCTTGATCTGGCAGGGCCACTGCCGCAGCTCGGAGACCGCCTGCGGGGCCGTCGCTGTTGGAGCCGCCTGCGCGGGCCGTTCCATCGTGATCGCTCGCGCGGACGGGCAACCACCACCGCTGCGGTGGAGCTTCTGCTTATTATCAAGGTGCTTTTTGACCGCTTCCTCATCGAAGCCCGCCGCTTCCCGCTCCTCTATCGTGATTGCGCCCGTGGGGCACTCAGGCAGGCACGCGCCCAGCCCGTCGCAGTACGTGTCGGAGATCAGCCGCGCCTTACCGCCCACCATCTGCAACGCACCCTCGTGGCAGGCGTTCACGCACAGCCCACAGCCGTTGCACTTTTCTTCATCTATATTTATTATATTTCTTTTCATTTTCCATTGTCCTCCCCTTGTTTTCTTGACCCGATTATAATATACTGGCATCGTTTAGTATGTTGCTTTTGCAACAATAACATGCGGGGCGTTATGAATTGTCAGCATATATATGAAAAGAATATCGCGCTGTTCAAGGGCATCAAATGTCCGGAGCTGGAATCGATGCTGGGCTGTCTCGGTGCGAAGATCACCGTGTATAAGAAGGGTGACTTCATGCTGACGGCTGGTGCTCCGTTGCGGCATGTGGGCATCATACTGTCCGGCCAGGCTGTGGTCAGCCGGGACGACATACTGGGCAATCGCGCTGTGCTCACTGCTCTGTCGCCGCCGCAGTTGTTTGCGGAATCGCTGGCGTGCGCGGGCGTCACCGTCAGCCCCGTAAATGTCGAGGCCGTCACGGATGCAGAGGTGCTGCTGGTCGCCTTCGACAAAATCATCCGCACCTGTTCGAACTGCTGCTCGCATCACAACGTGCTGGTCGAAAACATGTTGTACATCGTCGCCCAGAAAAACCTGGAGATGAGCGAGAAGCTGGACCACATCGCCCGCAAGACCACGCGCCAGAAGCTGGCCTCTTACCTCTTAAGCCAGGCTAACAAGAACAAGAGCAGCCGCTTCGAGATCGAACTGGACCGGCAGGCGCTGGCGGACTACCTGTGCGTCAACCGCAGCGCACTCTCCCGCGAGCTGTCCGGCATCAGCGACTTAGGAATACTCACCTACCACCGCAACCAGTTCGCCATCCGCGACATGGAACAGCTGGAGGAACTGCTGGAGAGCGAATAGCGCGATCTCCGCCCCTCTTTTGCGCTGTATAATATTTTATCTGACAAACGAAAGGAAACACCGACATGACAACAGGCAGCGGCGTGACATACGCGCAAGGCTTCACCGCGGCGGGCGTAACCTGCGGCATCAAAAAGAACGGCAACCGCGATCTCGCGATCGTCAAATGCGACCGCCCCGCGGCGGCGGCGGGCGTGTTCACCCGCAACATCGTAAAGGGGCACTCGCTGCAGCTGGCGCAGAAGAACTTGCGCAACGGCAAAGCCCAGCTCGTCGTCGTGAACGCAGGCTGCGCCAACGCCTGCCTCGGGCAGCGCGGCATGGACGATGCGCTCATCATGGCGAAGCTCGCGGCAAAGCATTTCGGCTGCCGCCCCGGCGACGTGCTCACCGGCTCCACCGGCGTGATCGGCTTTCCGCTGCCCATGGACCGCATCGAAGCGGGCATATCCGGCGCTGAGCTGACCAAGGAAGGCGGCGCAGACGCGGCGCGCGCCATTATGACGACGGACACCGTTCCCAAGGAAGCTCAAAGCTCCGTGGTCATCGGCGGGCGCGAGGTGCGCGTGGGCGGCATGGCCAAGGGTTCCGGCATGATACACCCCAACATGGCCACGATGATCTCCGTGGTGACGACAGACGCGAACATCTCCGTATCCGCGCTGCGTCAGGCGCTTAAGGAATCCGTGAACGTGTCCTACAACCGCATCTCCATAGACGGCGACACCAGCGTGTGCGATAAGGTGCTGCTGCTCGCGTCCGGCATGGCGGACAATGCCGTCATTGAAGCGGGCACGCCCGAGTACGCGCTCTTTTTGGGCGCGCTCAAGGAGGTCTGCGTCAAGCTGTCCAGGATGCTGGCGGCGGACGGCGAAGGGGCCACCAAGCTGCTCACGATAGACGTCCGCAACGTGCGCACTCAGAAGGATGCGCACCTCATCACCGGCGCCATCGCCAAGTCGCCGCTATGCAAAACGGCTGCGTTTGGCAACGACGCCAACTGGGGGCGTCTCCTGACGGCAGCCGGTTACTCGGGCGCGAAGTTCGACCCGGAGAAGGTCAACATCTGGATCGGCGACATACAAGTATGTAAAGACGGTGGCGGCCTTTCCTTCGATGAAGCGGCGGCGCTGAACATACTGAAGCGGCCCGAAGTCACCTACACGCTGGACTTCTCGGACGGTAGCGCGTGCGATACGATGTGGACGTGTGACTTCTCGCTCGACTATGTCAACATCAACGCCAGCTACCGCACCTGATACGCAAACGCAAAGCGCCTTTACTGGGCGTCACCTAATAGACCATGGAGGCTCTGCCTCCATACCTCCGCTCAAAGGACATCGTCCCTTGAGAATCCCACTTGGAAAATGCAAAGCATTTTCCTATGGCAATAAAAGTTTTTTCATTTAATGATCAGGTAGAGCTGCTACTGTAAAGAGAAGTGTAGGGTTGTAGCGTCGGCATGTTGGGTCTGGTCAATAGCACTGCAGTATCAGCCAGACTTCGTTGAAGTTCCGGCACTGCAAATCCGATTTCCTGATATAGAAATAGATGCAGCCGCAATCTCCCCACATCAGTTCAAATCCTTCCTCATTGTTTACCGTACCCATTTGAAAGAGCAGCGTCCAATCCGTGCTACGCTTATGTATCTCCTTGGATTGCTTCCTGCCCAGCTTTACGCTGCCATCGCCCGTATAGACGCCCCGGGTAACTTTTTCGCACTCCGTCAGCATATCATTCTGAATGATGTCGGCGTATCCCAGCAGTTTGGTATAATTGTCATCCGTATCTGGACGAAAGTAACCCAGGCTGTTTTGAGCCGCCTCGTACTGATCGCAGGCACAGTCAACATAATGCTCTGCGAACTCTTCAAAGTCCGGCAGATTTGGCTTTGTATCAAAACTAAAAAGCAGCTCAGGGAAAACATAATCACGGGGCATATCTTTCGGAGGCCGTGTCTCCTTCAGGTTCGCCGTGCCAGCATCATGAAAGTAAACGCGCGCACACCCCTTGTCCTTAGGGTCAAAGCCCCATAGCATTGTCTCTGTTTCATAAAAGAAGTAAAGCCAACCTTGGGCCGGCAATACATGCTCTGTGTCGTATGCCGAAACATCCTTAAGGTTGATCTGCGCCAAAAAGGATAGTGGCCTGTTCGATGTAACGTCGTCGTACGTACTTCCTTCAAAATACGGCCACTCAAAGCCTTCCGGCAAATGGGGATATCCCCCGAACTTGCTGCTCCCGATCGCAGATTGTCCTACCGGTTTTTGAAATTTGACTGTAATCGCGTCCTTGCGCATTTTGGCCAGCATACCTGCCAGTTGCTTCGCGTTCATTTATCGCCACCCCCGCAATTTTAGAAAAGGGTACGCCACTGTTTTAGCAGTCGCTACCCTTTACAAAACTCATAATGGATGCGTGTCCGTCAATAGCCCATATCGCCCGACCATACATCCGGCTCAGATGCCTTTTCCTTTCGCTTCGGCGGGCTGTCGTCCGCGAGCACCTGCTTCTTGGCCGTTACGCCGAACTGCACCAGCAGGCTCACCAGCGTCAGCCCCAGTGCCACGCCCGCTATCAGCAGAGCGTTGCCCGACAGAAAGCCCGCGAGCGGCACGAATACGTTGCCGTCCTGAAACGCCGACAGGTCCGCTCCTTGCAGGTAGATGTACAGGCCGAGGTATGCCGCCGCGCAGCCGCCGAAGATCGAGGTGGAGATTACGACTCCCACCTTCTTGTAGACCGCCGTCAGCAGCCCGGCCATCACGCAGAGAGTCAGCACCACGGGATACAGCAGGCTGAAGCTCTGCAGCGCCAGCACATTGACAGCGTATATGAGTAGCAGCGCGCTGCCCGCAAGGCCGGTGAAAAAGCCCGCCAGCCGCTTGACGAAGAACAAGATCAGGTATATCGCGATGCCTGTGCCGCCGAAGAACAGCCATGTGCTTACGGCGTCCAGCGTCAGCAGATCGTACAGATAAATGTAGACGAGGCCTTCCAGCACGGCAAGCCCGCTTAACGGGAGCAAAAACCGGGCCAGCTTGTAACCAAAAAAGCCCGTCAGCAGAGCGAGCAGCAGCCCCACGCTGCCGCCGATGAGCAAAGGAATTGAAGGATTCATGGCGATCCCCTTTCCGTAATGTCAGGATTTCTTGCTGCCCGTCACCATCAGCTGTATGATCAGACCGGCGAGAAAGAACCCCGCCAGAGCGATCAGATAGACCGTTGACGTATACGCCTGATAGGTGGTTTGCGTGTCATAAAGCACAAAGGACTGCATCTTCACGCCGTTCACGATCTGATCGACGAACTGCGCCAGCGCCGAAGCGCCGATATAAGCCGTGAATATCGACACGAATATCCGCCGCTGGTTGAGGGTCAACGAGCCGAGCACGCAGCTGATAATCAGCACCGGAATATATACATACCAGTCCAGCAGATTGAGGCCGAGCACCTGCACGAGCAGCATACATAGCAGCATGCCGCCGCCGAAACCGATAAAGAAGATACCGACGTACAGCAGCAGTATGAAAATCAGTGCACCCAGCGCCCCCACGCCCAGGCTGGCCAGCAACACTGCGGTGTCGCTCATGGACGCCACCAGTGGCAGCACGGTGTTACCGATGACAAACCCGACCACGAAACCGTACACGCCGAGTATCACCTTGAGCCACCTGTTGCCAAAGAAGCAGAACACCACGCCAACAGCCAGATTGACGATCAGCAATATGATTGATAGTGCTTGCATGTCCATATCATCGATTCTCCATAGCTTTTTTTCATTTTACCACACAGCTTTGAAAAAAGCATTATATTTCCGGTATCAGCAGGAGCAGGCCGGGATAGATATCCTCCCGCTGTTCCAGCCAGTTCGCCTGCCTGATACGACGCGACGCCATCCCAAAGCGCCGTCCGATTTCATCCAGATTTTCACCATCACGCACGGTATATATTTCACCTGCAAGCCGGGGTATGACCAGCGACTCCCCCGGCCTCAAGTCGCCCGGGTCCTCCATGGCGTTGGCTTTGAGCAGTATGCGCATCGTGAGCCCTGTGCTCCGCGCGATGCCGTAAAGCGTATCGTCCGGCTGCACGATGTAAACCGCATTCGCCGCCGTCTGCTGTTCCGCGCACCGGTTGCAGTGGCACCGATGCGGTATCCTGAGTTCATGCAGACGGGACAGCTGCTGTGCACCCTCCAGCTCGTTGGCGCGCATGATCATGCAGACAGGCACGCGGTACTGCGCGCTCAAAGTTTCGAGGCGGTCTGTCCGCCGTAGCCTGTGTATTGTCATATGCTCCATATAAACCACTCCCGGTAGAGTGTATGCAGCCGGAAGGGGTCTATATGAGAGAGCGGATAAATTCCCTGCAGGAATCCGGAGTAAACGCCACCGGATTCTTCTTCATCGACGAGCCCATCGACGCCAAAGCCAGCTCGTCAAGATTGTCCTCCGACACACCCAGCTCGCGCAGCGATTCGGGCAGACCCACATACCGGCCCAGCGCCTCCACCGCTTCGGCCACCGCCGCCGCGCCTTCCCTGCCGTCGGCAAAATGCCGTCCGCAGACAGCCGGAGCCAGCTCCGCGTATTTGGTGACGCCATGCTCACAGTTGTAGCGCATCACGTGCGGCAGCAGCATGCCGCAGGCCACGCCGTGCTGTACACCGAGCACCGCGCCCAGACCTGCCCCTATTCCGTGCGCCGCACCCAGACCCGCATTGGCAAGGCACATGCCGCTCACCATCGCCGCCAGCGACATCGTCTCGCGCGCGTCCAGATCGCTTCCATCATCGTATGCCCTCTTCAGCGCATCTATCGCCCGCGGCGTGTGGTACAGCGCCATCGCGTCGCAGAACGCGTTGGCCTGCAGTGCGGTAAAGCTTTCAATCAGCTGGCAGATTGCGTCCATGCCGGACGCCGCCGTCACGCTCTGCGGCACGGACACCGTCAGCTCCGGGTCCACCACCGCAATGCGGGCCATCAGCCTATCGTCGCGTATGCTCGCCTTAAATTTGTCCTTCACCGACATGATAACCGCGTTCTTCGTTACCTCTGTGCCCGTGCCCGCCGTGGTGGGCGCCGCAATGAAGGGCAACGGATCCGCCGTGATTTTGGAGCCGTCGCCTACACCTTCCAGATACGAACGTACGCTGCCGCCGTTGGTAATGACGCCAGCCGCCGCCTTGGCAGTATCCATCGCGCTGCCGCCGCCGATGCCCAGCACCGCGTCTGCACCCACCGTGCATCCCAGCGCCGCCGCTGCATCCACCATGTCGGGCGTCGGTTCTCCCGCCGCGCCGTCATACACCGTGCAGGTGATGCCCTGCGCCGCCATGCCGGTCAGCAGCGCGTCCAGCACGCCGCTGCGTTTCAGCGAGCCGCCGCCCGTCACGACCAGAAAGCGCTTGCCGAAACCGTTGCACAGGCCGGGCAGCCTTTTCACCGCCCCCCGCTCGAACACGATACGAGGCGACGTTACAAACTCAAAGCCCATGCTTCCCCCTCACTGGCCGCGCTGCAGCGCCACCAACTCCGACGCCGTGACCACCAGCCCCGTATTGCGGCAGTCCTGCTCGGTGAAGCGTCCCTCAGCACCCGAGCTGCCGTGACCCAGTAGCAGAAAGGGCGCGGGTTCGCCGCCGTGCCCGCCGCTGTCTGAAAACGTGTAGTGATCGGACACAATGAACGCGCTGTACGGCTCCTTCACCCGCTCGAAGAACGGCCGGATGAAGTGCTCGTCAATCAGCTCGATGGCCTGCATTTTGCCCACCGGCTGCAACTCGTGGGACAGATCGTCCAGCTTCTGTATATGGATGTACGCATAGTCGTATCCGTCCAGCGCCTTGAGCGCCGCTTCGGTCTTCTCCTGCAGGAAGGTGGTAAAGCCTT
>JAEWWC010000280.1 GCA_023396555.1 Bacillota bacterium | reverse complement strand
AAGCAGCCACACTTTCCGTAGCAAAACTGCCGATAGCTCCCACCTGAAAGGCAGATGATATTGCCGTTCCAATTTCAGCAATCTGTTTTCCCAGCATTTTTATCGTTTTTTCCGCATTCTTTGTATTAATGTTCACATCATATACCACTATTGCATCAGCCATCTTATTCCCTCCTCTTTTGTATTAAAAAAAACGCTTTTCAGCGTCTTTCTCATCTCAGGCTTTATATTATTCCTTAAAGCTCTTGCTTTTGTATTTCCCTTGTTCCTTTAATTCCGTTAAAATGTTTAATTAAGTCACTAACAAGTATTTTATAACTTACTCTAACGACAATAGCCTTGATTTCATCCTCTTTTTTATACTCTATTGTGAAATATGTATTATGACCGCCTAAAGAATCTGCTGTCATCTGGCTTGTTGTTCCCATGCCCAGCACTCTTTCTACCGGCAAGGAAAATCGTGTTGCTGGGGATTGAAAAATTAGTTCTCTATCCTGCCACCAAATGTCTACTTCTGCTTGTTCGGATAAGGGCAGCCCGGAAACATGGGCGGTATTTACCTTTTCTCTGATTTTTACCTCATCAGGGCTCATTGAAATTAACATATCACCAGAAAATTTTTCCCATTTTTTAAAAATTGTTTTACGATACTCTTTTGGGAACACCAAGACACAGTATAACAGCCTCCGTACCTCTTTTTGTTTTTCCCCCAAACTGTGTTGGTCGTTATCAATTCTTGCACATATTGAATCCATTTCATCAGTTACTCTTTTATGTAATGCTTTAAATTGTTCGTCTCTCTGTTCGGACGGTAATCTTTTAATACGCTTAATCTCATTTTTTACATCATTTCTTTTTAATAGTGCGGTGTCAGACATGAATACAGCCCCTTTATGCTTTTCTGTTATTATATACCATTCAGGGTATATTGTAAAATAAAATACGTACAGCCTCTTATATCAGGTATTGATCCCAATACACGGCTACTTGGTATATTCGAGTAACTCTGAGTATATAGCATATAGGTCATATAAATCACCAATACCTTCTATGTCAGACTTAGCAAACTCGTAATCTTCCTGCGAGTCGCCGATAAATCTCACTGTTATCGCGTCCGCATTTTCCATACTCTGGAGTTTTTCAGGCTCTGTCTTTATCCATATAAACTCGCTATACATACCAGTGCCATCTACTTCGTTTGTTTGTACGTGATCTTTTATTGACGTATATTCAAAGGTTTCTTCTCCGGCTTTTACCTCAATAGCGTCTAAGTTTATTACGGAATAACCAATACGAAAATAAACGATATAGAAACCTTCGTAACCAAAACCATACTTTGCGATTCCATCACCTTCGGCCTTCAGTAAAATTGATCCCGTTTCGTCAACGTCATCTATCTCAACTTCATATCCTTCTGCCAATTCCTTGGCTTGTTGCAGTTTGTCTCTTACCATTTCATTAATAGCTAGGTCCTCTGAAGGATTGGCATCAACATAATCGTTCACAATTTGAAGTGCTGCTTCGAAATCGAGTTTTAATACTGCTTTGCTATAAGCATCAATATCTCCACCCAGAAAAAGAAGCGGCGTTGGCTCAGGTGTAGACTCCGTCGTAGGTCCATTAGTTGGTTCATCTGTAGGCTCAGAAGCTTGATTAGATGCTGCCTCGCCGCACGCCATCAAACTTAAAGCCAGAATAACTACCAATACTATTGCAAATATTCTTTTCATGTCTCCCCCCATTTTTATCGATTCTTGGCTATTGTATAATATTTTGTCATATTATACAAGTGGGGAAAGACGTATCAAAAAAGTCCGGTATATTTCCACGGGCCTTTCGCAGCCATAAACCTTGTTTTTCCTGTTGTTCCCTTCCTTCTCTGTCTCCTTTCCGCAGACTAAAAAAAGCCCTGGGCTACAGAGCTTTTTATATGTATGGAGACGGGTTCTCCCTGCCTGCTTCAGCGCCGTCTGATGACGCGCCCCTGACGGGAACCCTGCCCTTTCCGGTAACCGCCTTGCTGCCTTGGCCTTTCCGGCGGCGTGGGCAATGGCGCGTGATGGCGCGGCGCATCCCTTTCGGACAGCATCTTCAGCAGCGCCGCCGCAATATCCATCGTCGTCAGTCCCGGAGCGTCTCCGGCCTGCGCGTTCACCGCGTCCGCCAGCTCCTCCACATACGGTATGAAGGAGTCGTACTCACCTTCCGACGCGAATTCCGCCGCTTTTTTGAGCAGCGCCCCCATCCGGCTTTCTTCGATGTCCAGCAGCGACGGCGGCTTGACGGCTTTGATGGTCGCCTTGGTATAGCGCTGAATGGCGCGCAGCCTGTTATAATCGCGTCCGGTGATGAACGTATAGGCGCTGCCTGTCTTGCCCGCGCGCCCCGTCCGCCCGATGCGGTGCACGTAATATTCCTCGTCATTGGGCATGTCGTAATTGAACACCGCTTCAATGTCGTCCACATCAAGGCCGCGGGCCGCGACGTCGGTCGCCACCAGTATGCCCACCTCTCCGTTTTTGAACCGCGCCAGTATCGCGCTGCGCTCGTTCTGCCGGATGTCGCCGTGCAGCGCTTCGGCGGAGTAGCCCCGCGCCTTCAGGCTGAACGCCAGCGCGTCCGTGCCCTTTTTGGTGCTGCAGAACACGAGGCACAACGAATAGCTGTTGCCGTCCACCACGCGGCAAAGCACGTCCAGCTTGGCCGCTTCGCGCACTTCTATGTAATACTGCTCGATGCCCTGTACCGTCAGCTCCCTGTGCAGTATCTGTATGTGCTCCGGGTTGTTCTGAAAGCGCCGCGTCAGGTCAAGTATCGGTTTGGACATCGTCGCGGAAAACAGTACGGTCTGCCTGTCCTCCGGCGTCTTCTTCAGTATCGTTTCCATGTCCTCCAGAAAGCCCATGCTCAGCATCTCGTCCGCCTCATCCAGTATCACCATGCGCAGGCTGTCCAGCTTGATGGTGCCCCGGCGCATGTGGTCCATCACGCGGCCCGGCGTACCGATCACAATCTGCGGCCGCCGCTTGAGCGACTGTATCTGCCGGTCCATGGACTGCCCGCCGTATATCGGCAGTATGCGCACGCCCTCCACGAATTTGGATACGCTTTGAAACTCCTCCGCCGTCTGTATGGCCAGCTCGCGCGTGGGGCAAAGCACCAGCACCTGCACGCGGCCGTTGTCCTCCACCAGCGACTGCACGGCGGGTATCGCAAACGCGCACGTCTTGCCGGTGCCCGTCTGCGCCTGTCCTATCACATCGCGCCCCTCCATGATGGGGACGATCGTCTTCTCCTGTATCGGCGTCGGCTCCTCAAAGCCCATCGCCTGTATTCCCCGCAGCACCTCTGCGGACAGATCTAATTCCGTAAACTGCAAATTGTGTGTTCCTCTCTCGTTCTCTTATATAAGTTATTTTGTACCAAACATCAAAAAACAAACCAGTCTATGCTACACCATCGCGCGCTTTATGTCCAACAAATATTCAAACCTATGACGGAGCCGGAGGGTATATTCCCCCAAACCTGCAGGACATAAACTCCAAAACCCAAAGGTATAAGTTGTAAATATTTCTGGATTTGTCTGGTAAGCAGGTTTATAATAGGCTTGTCCAAATTCACTGTATCCAATCACCAGGGGGAATACTAATGAAAGCTCCTAAGAAAGTACCATCGCTGATATTAGCTGGCTTAATTGCCCTAGTCCTGATGCCGCAGCTGGCGCTGGCGGCGGATCATAGTGTCAGCACTCCGGAAGATCTGACAGCCGCGCTGGGGACTGCGGCAGACGGGGATACGATTCGGCTGGCGGCGGACATTGACTATACCACCGGCATTTCAATCTCGGGTAAAACCATCACATTTGACTTAAACGGGTATACTCTGAACGTCACAAACAGCTTGGATGACGGGCTTTACGTTGGCAGCGGCGGCATCGTTAACCTGACAGGCAGCGGCGCGTTCAACGTCTCAAGCAGCGCGGCCGACAGATATGGGGTGAACGCCGAGAACGGCGGCAGGGCAACCGTCACCAATGCAGCGTCGACCGGCCCTTCTGGTGTGGGTGCCCACGCGTTCGGAACAAACAGCAACGTTCATGTAATGGGTAACGCCACATCGGCAGACAACATCGGAGCGCTTGCCCGAAATCACGGCACGGTCATCGTGGACGGGAACGCGGAAGGCGGCATAATTGGTGCGGACGCGGTTGGTATAGGTTCGCTTGTTGAAGTGACCGGCGATGCCACAGGCGGCGTAGGAGTTTCCTGCGCTATGGGCGCAGCCGTCACGGTAGATGGCAGTATCACCGCAACCGGCAACGAGTCTACCCCCTATGCCATAACCATAGCGTTTGGCGGTACGATTACAGTGGGCGGCAACGTAACAGCAAGCGGCACGGGAATCACGGGCGCACAGATATACGACGGCGGTACGATTACCATAGACGGGACGCTGGTGGCACCGGTATATATCAGTATTCAGGACGTGGTTAAAAACGTTGCCGATGGCGTACCGGGAACCGCGCCTTACGAGGATTATCTGATCTATACCGACGGAAGCAACACCGTGCGGGTCGGGCATCTGGCAGGCCCGTCCATCAGTCCGACGGACATATTCTTTGATAAGAATCCGGCCGGTCTGGCTGACGCAAGCACTACCATCACATGGAATAATGCGGCGTCTGTGACGGATGTCAAAGCAGACGGAGCCTCCATTGGCGCGGAGAACTACAGTATCAGCGGAAGCACCTTGATCATTAAGAAGGAATACCTTCTGGAACAGCCCACCGGAAGCCTTGAGTTGAGCGTTGAATTCGATATTGGCGATCCGATAGCATTGACCGTTGCCATCAGCGATTCCACGCCGGTGACAGGGTTACCGGATAAACTGACGCTCTACGTGGGCGGCCGCGTCACATGGGACCCCTCCCCCAAAGGCGGCTCGTGGGATTGGGACGAGGATTATTTATCGGCTGATGCCAGCGGCAGCGCTGTAACCTTTACCGCGTTGAAGGCGGGAACTTTGCCGGTGACCTACTCGGCCAATGGCGTCTCACACACCGTCACGGTGACGGTTCGTGAAGCAGAACTGCCGGTGACCGGGCAGGACGACACCCTGGCGTGGGTGCTGGGTTCATTGTCAATTATTTGCGCCCTTGCGGCTGCGTTTATGGTAAGAGTAAAAATGAAGTCCAATCCGTGAATCTCTTAACTGCGGCAAACTTCCCGCATGACTACCCTAAGCTAAACCGAATAAACGCAAGAACCCGCCGCTATGACGGGTTCTTCTGATTTATCAAGCAAAATCCAGCGAATATTATCTTTAGCCCACTATGACCGCCGGCACAAAGGGAGCTTCAATCCGCATCACACACCCTTTCCCTCCATCGCCTTGAGGTGCTTCTCCACCACCACGATGGGCGGGAAGAAACGCTAAGCAGGAGGTAAGGCTGCGTTTGTTTGCTGCCCATTCAGACTGTTCAATATGATGTGTATCTCTTCACTCGAAACAAACCGTTTCGGAACGATACCTACTGTCTTGTTTTTGAAAATAATATATATATATTTCCGTGTATTATACACCTTTTCGATATCCGCCCTGCCGATTCCATAAGTCTTTCCTCTTTTTTTTAGGACCATTCCGTCTGAAAAGAACTCCATTCTGACCGTGTCCTTTGGAGTTTTTCTGTAGTACGCATATACTTTTATCCTGTTAAAAATCCAAAAGCACAGCAATATAATTGCAAAGGCCAAAGCGGAAGCGGAGAAACCAACGATCAGATTTGTGAGAATAATTATAAATATAATAAGCCACAAAACCCTGAACACAGCGGAGCTGCGGTTTAGTAAGTACCAGAAGTCGGTGCGAAATAAGTCCTTGGTGTTTAACTGCAGTTCTACTGTTGCTGAACTGCTGCTTTCCATTCCGTTGATCTCGATTTCATATGGCTGCAGATTGTCCTTTTCCTTCTCGATTTTGTATTTCACCAGCAGCGGGGGTATCTTGTTGGGCTGACGCTTAAGCGCGACAGCTTTCATCCTATCCGCTTTTTCCATGTCGTTATCATCAATTGCTTTTTTTATCTTTTTAACATAGCCTTCGATAAATAAACGACGGTATAAATAATATAATCCGTAAGTCACAACAGCCGGCAATATGATCGCTAAAAAATCAAGCAGAAAAATCATAACCGGCCTCCAAAAAAGTTGAGTATTTCTTTTTTGTCCAAAATCACCGTCGATTCGTTTCCATATTCGGCCATCAGCTGGAAATCATCAGGTATATTTTCAAAAGCGATGATCCAATAGGCATTTCCCCCGGGAGCTTCAATTTTTTCAAGTCCCTGTCCGCTTTGATCTTTAATTATAAAAGATGTGTCGCTGAATAAATGGCTGAGGTCTTTTACATAAATCGCGTAATCGTTAACAATGTGCGTTACTGTCACCCAGAGCAATTCACCATCAGGAGCAGTAAAAAAACGTATTGTCTCTTATTTGCGAAATATATTTCTGAAATCATCAAACGAGAACCCAGATACGTTATTCTTGTACCCAATATGCAGTGTTTCTGCATCCACACCCGATTCCACCACTGCAAAAAGGCTGTTGCTTATAATCTTGTATCTGTATTCCGAACTGTTGCCGTTGACGGTTATCTGCAGCTCTTTCTCAATAACCTGCTCGGGGGATAACCCCTCGTTATAAGGAGCGTGATTCAGCTTAATTTCTGTTGTCAAACCGGAAAAGACAACAGCCAACACAATCAGAACAATCAAGAATATGACATACTCAACCCTTCTGGTGATCATGGTTCCTCCTGTAATAGCTGGATTATATTGATTGTATCATATTTCCACTATAGAAGAAAAGCCCGCATCATATGCAGGCTTATATGTTCGGTACTATTTCTTTCCCTCTATAGCCTTGAGCCGCTTCTCCACCACAGGGATGGGCGCGATGAGGGCCGCGAACGAGAACGGCAGCAGCGCGAGGCTCAAATACTCGGGTGCCAGCGGAACCAGCAGCTTCACCAGCACCGCGAAAGCAACGAGCGGCGGGCCTACGCGTAAGCTTATGCGCCCGTACAGGCGATGCGCTTCGTCCCACGCCTCCTGCGACGCCATGGAGCGGGCGGTGCGATAGCCATATATCATGTTGATGCGGCGCGGCGGGCGGTATGTGAACAGCAGCCCGATCGCCGCCACCGCGGCGGGCAGCAGCAGGTCGACGATCCAGAAGAACAGCGTCACTCCACCGCTCCCTTGATGTCAAACCCCATCACATTGTCCGTGTTGCGGTGCGCGAAAATCTGCCCCGTTAAGTCGGTGAGGTTGTACACGGCGGACCACTGGAGTTTGTCCTCGTCACCGTCGCGCACGCCGATATCCGCCAGCAGCGAGAGGGAGTCTTCCTCGCTGATCGTCCCGCCGCCCTCTTCCAGCCGCGCTTTCACCGCGTCGTACCGCTCGAACTCGGTGAAGCCCTCGCCGATGTTCATGCCGTTATACGCGATGAAGTTGGACGCGATCTGGTAATCCGCGTCCGGCTCCGTCGTCACGAGCGCACCGTCCCAGTATTCCACGAGCACCGAAGCGCCCGAAGCGTCCGCGATAAGATAGTGGCAGTCCACGTCCGCCGAGAAGTAGATGTTGTATTCCTTGAGCAGCTCCACCGCCTCGTCCACCGTGGCCGCCTTGTCCAGCACCAACCGTATGGCCGTGGTGGTGTTCAGCGTGATTTCCTTGTCAGTGGGCGGCTGCGCGTCCGGCACGGCCAGCAGCGCGATGGCGACGCCCTTCTCGTTCATGCCGTCGAAAGGCAGGAACGGCGCGGCCAGCGTAAGAAAGCTGCCCGCGGAAACGCCGCCCGAGGGCAGATTGTCCGCCGAGTAGCCCGCGAACGTCAGGTTCACGGTAGACACCGATGCGTAGCCGTTGTCCGGGTCGGTGAATACCTGCAGCGACGGCGTATAGTCGAAGTCGAAGTTGCGCCCGTATATCACGTCGCCGCCCGCGTTGCGCGATACGAAAGCGGTGCAGCCGTCCCCCGTCACGCCGAGGTCTATGGGCAGGCCCTTGAGCAGCCGCTTAGTGACGTAATCCTCGATGTCGCTGTCGCTCTTTGCGCCCGTCTTGAGGAAGCCGTCGAAGCCGTAGTCGCCGTAATACGTCATGCGGTACATGGGGTAGTCGTCCGCCTTGTGCAGCGAAGCGAGGCTGCGCAGTTCGTTAAACATCAGCGCCCCCGCGATCACGGCCAGTATCAGTACGATGCAGAGCAGTGCGCCCAGTATGCGGCCCAGCGTCCTCATGCTTATCCTCCCCCCTGTGACGGTATGCGTCATATCAATTGTGCATTATATCACAGGCGGAGAAAGCGGACAATATGTGGTAAAGGAGCTACCGCTTCATAAAGTTTTCCTGCCGCGCCGAGAAACCGCATTTGTCGCAGAACAGATACCCGCCAAAGTTTATCTGCTCGAACCTGTTCGTCTGTCCGCAGTTGGGGCAGACGGCATTTCTTCCTGTCAAAGTATTCACCTCTTCTATATGGATTTTGCTTACCATTATTTTTGACCGGAAGGCCGTTTTTTAGCAGGCGCAGCGGAACAAAATTCGTCTATGTGCGGTCAAGAACGGTGCGTCAACCACCTGTGGTCCCCGCAGTTCGACATCAGGCAAATCACGCAGTCCGGTGTCATACCGGCATCGCTGCACATATTATAAACCAAGGAGTTGATCGGCTTGCATACTCACAAGTTCAAGGGCGTTACCGTCTATGTGGACGGACACCTGCACCTGTTCTCCGGCGTCTCGTCCGCCGCCCCGGAAACGCCGGGCCATACCCACGTCATCGCCGGCGAGACCACGATGGCGGACGGGCACTCGCACGGTTTTTCCATCCAAACGCAGCCCCCGACATACGTGGACGCGGGCCGCTACAAGCACTACCATTACTACAAGGGCCAAACCTTTGTCGTGCGGAACCACTCACATGGTATGGAAAGCACCACGTTTGTGCTGGGGGAATAGCGTTTTTCCATAGGCAAGAGAGCATACCAAGTAAAAATACAAACCATATATGGAAAGCGCGCTTGACATTTTTGGCATGCTGCGTTATGCTCTTCTATGGAAAGCGTGCTTTCCATTTCTGGCAAGGAGCTGTCCATGAAAAACAGGCTGGAAGAGCTGCGCAAACAGCGCGGCATCCGTCAGGAGGAGCTGGCGGCGGCGCTGAAGGTGTCGCGCCAGACAATCGGGTCGCTGGAAAACGGCCGTTACAACCCGTCCATCATACTGGCGCTGAAGATCTCGCGGTTTTTCGGGCTGCCCGTGGAGCAGATATTTATATACGAGGAGGAGTAAGCGATGCTGAAGAAGACGTCCTTTTATATTGCCGCCCTTGTTATTGGCGTAACGCTTGTAGCGATAAGCTTAATGTTTATCGCGGAAGAGCAGAAAGCACTGGACGGAATACTTATCGGCGTGGGCGCGGGCCTTGTGGGCATGAGCATCTCCGAACTGACCAAGAGGCGCTGGGAGAAAAAGAATCCGGCTGCCGCGGAACAGAATGAGATCGACCAGAGCGACGAGCGCAGCGTGATGATACGCAATCGGGCGCGCGCTGTGGCGGGGATGGTCACGCAATGGCTGATCATCGCCTTCGCGTTCGTGCTGATACTGGCCGACGCGCCGCTCTGGCAGACGCTGGTCGTGGTAGGTGTGTATGTGGCCTACTACGTGCTTTGTCTGGCGCTGACAGTACGGTATCAGAAGCAGATGTGATACGGCGAAGGACGGTCACAGACCGTCCCCTGCAAACGGGTTGCGAACGCAGGGGCGACCTGCGGTCGCCCGACTGCCGGCATTCATCGAAACGCAATAGGCGGAGTGTTACCCCCGCCCGAACGCATTCCCTCCTATGTCCGCCCAATGCGGTTCACGCCTTCCTCACCGGCAGCCACACCTCGCAGCGGTAATCCGCCGCCTGCGTGTTGCCCTCCGGATACACCTCGATGTCCGGCGCGTCCGCGTATTCGTAGCCTGATACGGGCAGCCATTCGGACACAATGCGCGTCTGCAGCTGCTGCACAGCCTGCGGCATCGGCCCCACGCACTCGAACATCGCCCATGTACCGGCGGGCACCGTGTACTCCGCCATGCCTTCGGGTGCGGGCGCGTCCGTTGCCACCGCAATGTAATAGTCGAAATCGCTCCCGTCCATGCAGGTGGATACGCCCAGCAGCCCGCACGGCTCCTTTCCGGGCAGCGCGCAGACCGCCTGCGCCATGCCGCTCTGCATCGTCTGTGCCCAGAACTGTGGCACCTGCGCAAAGCTCTCCTCCAGATTCATACCGAAATGCGCCTTCGCACCCACGATGCGGAACGCGTCCCTCTCTTCGATCCTGTAGTTCATTTCCGTGTCTCCTTTGATCGTGATACGGAAGCTGATGCGCGGCCAGGCCTTGAGCGGCGCGCCCCGCCGCCGCGCCTCGGACGGCGATACGCCGTGGACGCTGCGAAACGCGCGCGAGAACGCGGTGGGCGATTCGTACCCGTACGTCAGCGCGAGGTCGATCACCTTGGCCCCCTGCTGCAGCGCGAACGCCGCCGCGCTCATACGCCGCCGCCGGATATACTCGGACAGCGACATCCCCGCGATGTACGAGAACATCCGCTGGAAGTGGAACGGCGAGCAGCACGCGATGCGCGCCAGCTGTTCCAGCTCAATATCTCCTGCCAGATTCTGTTCGATGTGGTCCATCGCCAGATTCAGCCGCTCCAGCCATTCCATACGCAACAAGCTCCTTTATGCCGCCAGTTTATCAAAGGGACGCCGCGCCGTCCTCGCAGTTCCTGCACGAAAATGCGCGGCAGTTCACCTCATTATACCAGCAATCGTGCCGTCATCCTATAAAAACAGGTTTATCAGAGCCGACATATATGGTATAATAAGTCACATAACACAAAGGGAGGATAAGCTATGCCTGATTTTGGACATTCTTTTTCCGGCCTCGCAAAGGACCGCAAGCTGACGCATGCCGAGTTGGTCCGCGCCATCCGCTTCATGATCGCGGCGGAGTACGAGGCGATACAGCTCTACATGCAGCTGGCCGAGTCCACAGACAACACGCTCGCCATCGCGGTGCTGGAAGACATCGCCAACGAGGAGCGCGTGCATGCCGGCGAGTTCCTCCGCCTGCTCAAAGAGCTGGCCCCCGACGAGGAGAAGTTCTACGAGGAAGGCTCAGCCGAGGTTGAGGAAGAGATGGAGGAACTGGGCCTGCTGTAGGCTCAGCGCCTTGCCTTAGCCGATAGGCGCGGAGTAAACGGAACCCGGCTCCGGCGGGGTTCTGATATTGGTGTGCTGAAAACAGCACCCATGCTGCAATTCGTTATGAAAAAAAGCCGTTTCGGACGGATTCTTAACCTTATTCTTGTTGCCTTCGGTCAGTTTTTACTATAATATGAAAGCACAGTTATCATTTCCGTTATTAAAAAAAAGGAGGGCAATTCTATGAGAACAGCCAGTATGGTACTGGGTATTGTGGGCGGTGCGCTAGCGGTGTTGATCGCCATTATTTCGATGATCGTCTCGTTAGCCTTTGTCACTACCATTCCGGATGTATTGGACGATGCGCTGGAGTTTTCCGACGATTACTACTCTGATGGCAACTTCAGCTTCGACAACGGTGAGTTCAGCTTCGACAACGGTGATTTTTCCTTCGACAGCGATTTAGGCGGTTCAGTTCAATCGATCGCCGCCACAGGGATCGTTATATTCCATATCATAGCCATAATCGGCGGTATACTCGGTATCGTGGGCGGCGCGATCGTCAAGAAGAAGAACGTCGTCGCGGGCGTTCTCATGATCGTTGCCTGCGTACTGTCCGGCTTTTCCGGCTGGGGCGTCTTCGGCTCCATAGCGCTGCTCGTGGGCGGCATACTCGCGTTGGTGAAGGAGAAACCCGCGCAGCCAGCGTATGCGTATCCTTATTCGGGCTATCAGCAGCCGCCGCAGGCTCCGCCGTACAATCCGTACCAGCAGCCGCAGCAGCCCCCGCAGTACAACCCGTATCAGCCGCCGCAGGCTCCTCCGGCTCCCCCGGCCCCGCCGCAGGAACCCGAAGCCCCTAAGTCCGAAGAATAAACTTAAGGCTTGTGCATTGAGCAAAAGCGGTATATGTCTTAAGGACAACACTCAGAGGGAGCCGGACGCGTCCGGCTCTCTTTTTCGTATCAGCGTAAGCCGCCAAGTAAAAATGACACTTGATAATCTTTGGCATAACCATTAGTATGTATGTTGCTGTGATAATAAGAAAAGAGATGGATATATTATGTTCCTCGGCGTTATTGTCAATTTCCTTGCGGTCATCGTCGGCAGCGCAGCCGGCCTGTTCTTCAAAAACAAGCTCAAAGCCCGTTACCAGAAAGCGCTGACGGACGTCATCGCGCTGGGCGTCGTGGGCGTGGGCATCACCTACGCCGTCAAAACGCAGAACCTGCTGGTGATGATACTGAGCCTGATCGTGGGCACGCTGCTGGGCACGTTCATCCGCATCGACGACCGGCTGGAAAGCCTGGGAAATAAGCTGCAGAGCCGCGTGAAGATGGCGAACGGCTCGTTCTCCGAGGGCTTTGCGGGCGCGTCCATACTGTACTGCGTCGGCTCCATGGCCATCATGGGCTGCCTTTCGAGCGCGCTTTCGGGCGACCACAGCATATTGTTTACCAAGTCCATCATGGACGGCGTCACGTCGATATTCCTCGCGTCCACTATGGGCGTAGGCGTGCTGTTCTCCGCGTTCTCGGTGCTGATATATCAGGGCCTGCTGACGCTGGGCTTCTCGCTGTTCGCGGGCGGGCTGGACAGCGCCGTCGTAAACGAGATATCCGCCGTGGGCGGCATCATATTGTTCGGCATCGCTGTCAACCTGCTGGGCTTAAAGAAGGTAAAGACGGGCGACATGGCGCTTTCACTGTTCATTCCCATCGGCCTGCTGCCGCTGATGAAGCTGCTGGGGCTATAAAAGCAGACACAGCAGGCTCCCTCATCGGGGGAGTCTGTTTTTTTGTGGCGGCGCGGCTACAACCACCCGCCCCTGCATTCGACGTGTCGACGCGCCATCGGCTTATCCGCAAGCTCCCACCGCTTCTCTCCTGTAGGGGACGGGCTGTATACCCCAAAAAGCCTTCGTCTTTTAGGGGACCCCGGTTCCATCCCGTCCTCCCGGTTGCTGACCTATATCCGAATCAAAACCACACCAGTGGAATCCTGATTGCGTGCGCACGGAGCCACGTCACGTCATGTATGCCCCCGTTCCTGTAGAGAACGGTCTGTGGCCGTCCCGTGCCCTCTGCGCTGTTTAAATGGCGCGCCTACGGCGCCTTCATTTCTTCTTCGCGTAATACTCCATGCGCCCGAAGCCCTGTGGCGAATCGACCACGCTGACGACGTCCAGCCCCGCATCCGCGATATACCAACGCATCGCCGCATCGTCGAAATAGGACAGGTGTCCCGGCTCGTTCCACCAGAAGTCGTTGATCGGCTGTATGGATTTGCAGTACCGGCTGTCTCCGATGGGTGTAGCGATCACGAAAACGCCGCCCGGTTCCAGCAGCGACGCCGCTTTCGCGATGGCTTCCCTGGGCCGCGGCAGATGCTCGATCACCTCGAACATCGTGACCGCGCCGAACAGCTTGTCGGAGCTATATTCGTAGAGATCGCCCTGTATCAGCTGCACGCCGTTCAAAGACTGCGCCTGACTGCACGCTTCCGGCAGGCACTCAAGGCCCACCGCGTCCCAGCCGTCCCGCAGCGCCTGCGCGACGAACGAACCTGCGCCCGCGCCGATGTCCAACAGACTATCCTTTTTGCCGAGTATGCCCTCAATGTTCTCCAGCCGCGTCTTGGACATCGCCTGATACTTTGCCGCGTTGTTCTGTTCGGACGCGCCATATGCCTTGCCGTTCTCGCGCTGCTCGTGCGCAATGCGCTGGCAGTACTCCACCACCGCCTGCGCCGTGGGCTGCATGGCGCTGTATTTCAGGCCGCAACGGCGGCAGCGCTTCCATATCCGTATGGGATTCATCGTGCCGAAGCTGGTGGATGTCATCGTCTGGTTGCACACAAACACGGTATCCGCTTCCTCCGCCCCGCAGCCGATGCAGGGCGATGGCGTTTCGTCGTATTCGGCAAGTGCGGGGTAATCCCGGAAGCGCGCGTCAGCCAGCAGCGGGTCCAGCTGCACGGCCTGCCGGTGATACACCAGCGCTTCGCCGAAACGGCCCAGCGCATTCAGCGCGCACGCGCGGTGCAAACAGGTAATAGCCGGCATTGGCTTACCCCTATACCAGTGGTCGATCAGCGCGACCGTGCCATTAAAGTCGTGAAACTGGAAAAGCCGTATCTGCAGCTCATTGGTCCTGCGCGCCTCGCTGTCTATCAGATGCCTTGCGAGCAGCACGCGCCCCTCCATCTCCAGCTGCGACGCGGGCTGCGATGCCGCTTCATCGAAAACGGCTGCATGGCGGCGAACGGTGTCTCTGCGATCGTATTTCGATATGTCGGATTCAGGAACTGTCAGCGTCTCCCCCGCTTCCCACCGCCGATACAGGCTGAGTATGGCGGCGGCCACGCCCTTGACGTCGCCGTACTCCAGATTGACGCCCGTGCCCGCTTCTTCGATCATGCGGTGGGCGATGCTGCCCTGCGGCCCGAGGCAGATGATCGGCTTGCGTAGGCGCAGGTATTCGAACAACTTGCCCGTGCACGTATTGAGAAACTCCTTTGTCGGGCCCAGTATCAGCAGCAGCGCGTCTGCCCGGGCTGTGCGCAGCATACTCAGCCGGTGCGGCAGCGTCTCCTCCGTCTCCGCCACACTCGCAAGCCCCACATCCGCGATCACCTGCTGCCAACGGGCGTTGTTGCCCGTCTTGCCCACAAACAGGCGGAACTTCTCGCGGCTGATCTCGCTGCGGTCCGCCAGCCACGCCACCGCCCGTATCACTGTCTCGGGCGTGCGGTTCGCGTACAGCATGCCGTTGTGCACCAGCGTGAACTTCTCACCGCGCTGCGACGGCGGCAGCCCCTCGAAATCCTCCTCGTCGTACCCATTCGTGATGCACCTGAGTTTTTCCGGCGGCACGCCCACATCCCTTGTGTAGTTCTCCAGCGCATTCGGCGCCACGCACAGTACCTTATCCGCGTATTCGCAGATGATGCGCTCCATCTGCTGGCATATGCGGTAATTGAGCAGCGTCCGATCCGGCCATATCACCGGATTGTGGCTCCACTCGTCCCGAAAGTCGGCCACCCATGGCAGGTTCGTCTTCTCCTTCAGAAAATACCCCGCGATATGGTCCGAATACGGGCCGGAGGTCGTATAGATCAGATCCGCCTGCTTCAGGTCGAAATACTGCCCCAGCGTATCCGCCACGCAATGCGCCCAGAATATATCCGGGTCGGGGAAGCAGAGCGTACCGAAGCGCTGCGCACCATTCTGGCCAGCCACTCTGGATTTATAGGCAAAGTAGGTTTCCAGCGTCGTCATGCGCGACAGGCGCTGCAGCACCTGCCTGATCATGTCTTCGGAGACCTGCGGATGCGGTATGCGGATCACGCGGATATCGTCGGGCAGCTGCTCATAGAGCGGGTCGGTCACGGGGTTGATGTTCTGGCCCATGGTGACCACCACCGGTTCCCACCCGAATGCGCGCAGATACTTCACGAGCTTCAGCGTGCGCCACACGCCGGAACCGGCAGCCGGCGGAAATATCGTCGCGATGACCAGCACCGTCTTTCTGCCCTTGGGCGCGTCGATATACGCCGTATCCACCCGTCCCTGCTCCTCCAGCGCAGACATCGCCAGCAGGCATTCGCTCCGGCCGTCGCCGTCCATACGCCTCTGCGCGCGGTTGTAAAAGCGCCAGGCCCGGCTGTACTGGCCGGTCTCGCGGCAGATTTCCCCCATACGGCGCAGCAGTCCGGCATGCTCCGGCTCATACTTAAGGCCCCTGAGCGCCGCCGTCTCCGCTTCCTGCAGAGTGCCCGCGCGCTGGTATGCCAGCGCCAGCAGGCTGGATACCTCCGCGCTGCCGGGACACGTTTTGATGTACGCGCCCAGCCTCTCGATCGCCTCCGTGTATCTGCCCGCCAGCACAAGCTGCCGGCCTTCGGACAGGCATAGTTCACAATCCATCGCGATACCTCCGCCTCAAATGTCGTGATTATATATGTATTCATGTATCGGGCTGTCTGTGTATGTCTTTGTACTGTCACTCATGCTAAGGAAATCACATATTATACAATGCCGTTACATCAGTAAAAGTGCCGCATACATTGGGCCCCATAAGCCCAATTACCCGGATATACCGTATCCGAAGAACAAGGAGGGAATAAATGCCTAACAATTTTGCATTCAATATGGTCGCTCAGGACATGAAAACCCTGATCTATGGCATGAACGGAACCACGCCTGTGGCGGTCGCGGTGGATGCGCAGGGCAATCTGGACATCGGCGTCTCATTCACGTCCATCAACACCACTGTCGGCAGCATCGCCGCCGGCGATACCGGCGCCACGCTGGTGCTGAACAGCTCTGAAAAGAGCCTGTATTCGTATTACGTGAAAAACACCTCGACCGATGCGACGATTCGCGTCAAGCTCCAGGTTTCGCCGACCACTACAGCCTCGTACTACACGGATGACACGCCGACGTATGTGGATATCGCATGCGGCGCCGCCGCGGTGATTGTCCCAAAATATTATCTGGCTTATACCCGGCTGTATTACGAGAATATTGACGCGACCTATGACGCGACATTTGTTGCCTATTACGACGCCAGACAGTAACTTTCGTCCTTTGCCGTGCCGCTTTGCCGCGGCACGTACATATACAATCAGGAGTGAAGATATGACAATCAGTTTGTGCATGATCGTAAAGGACGAAGAGGCCATGCTGCCCCGCTGCCTCGAAAGCGTAAAGCATCTGGCGGATGAAATGGTGATCGTGGACACCGGCTCCGCCGACCGGACCGCGGAGATCGCCCGCTCCCACGGCGCTCATGTTTATGAGTACGCGTGGGACGACAGCTTCGCCAACGCGCGCAATTTCGCCCTCGGCAAGGCGTCCATGGATTGGATACTGCTGATGGACGCGGACGATGAATTTGAGTCGCAGGACACCCAGAAGCTCCGTGACCTGATGGCGAAGGGCGACGAGGCCGACGTCTACTACTTCCGGACGCTCAGCTACATGGGAAACACACCGGACAGGAACAATACGATATCCAACATGAACGTCCGGCTGGTGCGAAACCGCCGGGGTTACCGTTTCAAGGGCGAAATACACGAGCAGTTGGTGAACGACAGCGAGCCGGTGAGCCGTATCGGCGTGGCCGACATACGCGTTTTCCACTACGGATACCTGAACAGCGTGGTGACCTCCAAAAACAAGCGCGAGCGGAACATCGCACTGGTCAGAAAGGAGCTGGATAAGGAGCCGGACAATGCGTTCATGCTGTGCAACATGGGCAACGAATGTTATTCCAGCCAGCGGTTTGAGGAGGCGCTGGGCTGGTATCTGAAAAGCTGGGAGCATTTCGACAGCCGCCGCGGCTTCAGCTCCAAGCTGCTTCTCCGCATCATATCTTGTTACGATCTGCTCGGCCAAAAGGAGGAGCAGCACCGCTTTATCAAGAAGGGGCTGGAAATATACCCCGACTTCACCGACCTTGAGTTCATCCGCGCCAACGATTATCTGCAGCGTAAAAAGTACCTGGCGGCCATCCGGTCATTCAAACGGTGCCTGAAGATGGGCGAGCCGCCGCTGGTATACAGCTATGCCACGGGCGTTGGCAGCTTCAAAGCGCAGTATATGCTGCTGGGCATCTATGACGAGCTGGGTGACCGCGAGGAAGCGATACGCTGGTGCAGGGCGGCGATCAAGAGCAATCCAGCGTATACCGAAGCGTATCTGCAGCTGGGCCGCATGCTGCTGGAAAGCAAAATACCAATGAAAACGGTCCGGGTGAAGCTGGAACGCCTCGCGCAGCCCGGGCTGCACCCGCAGAATTACGCGCTGCTGTCCGACGTGTTCTATACGCTGCGCCAGTACGGGGCGGCGCTGGATTATATACGGAAGGCCAAGGCGCAGGGCTTCGGCTCCGACGACATGCTGCCTTATGACGAGGGTGCGTGCCTGCTGCATCTGCGGCGGTTCAGCGAGGCGGCGGCGGCGCTGGAAAAGGCGGCCTCCGGCGAATATGCTGACAAAGCGCTGTTCCTGCGCCGGCTGTGCGCTTTGCTGGACCGCAGCGTTCCGATGCCGCCGCGCGGCAAGGGCGTCTGGTTCGAGGTGATGGATGCTTTTGAGAATATAACGCAGGGCCTGACCTGCAAGCCGCTGGCGAGCGATTATAAATCCTCTCAGGCCTATGTGACACCCATATTCAGCCTGATGGACCTGCTGATGCGGCTCGGAGAATTCGACCTGTTCGACCGCTCGCGGCAGCTGCTGAATCTGGTGACGGACGAGAGCGTGCTGATGCGGCTGGGCAAGCTGTATTTCCGGCACGGATTTGCCAGCCTGGCTTACAGCGAGCTGGTGCGGTCGCTGACTCTCACCGGCCATATCGACGCCGATGGCCTGGATATGATGAAGCAGTGTCTGGGACCGCAGCCACTCTGACCGCTGTTCCGGAACAACAAGCAAAAAAGCGCCTGCAATGGCGCTTAGCTTGATGTCAAACTCATTCCTGGGGGATGCTGTCCCGACCCCCACCACTTTTCTTGATACCCGTTCCGGTCACTTAGAAAAGTGCCAAAAGACATATTAATCATCACTATTTCAGTGGGATTCTTAAGGGATTAAATCCCTTAAGCGGTAGTGTGGAGGCAGCGCCTCCACGGTCTTAGACCTTTGTCAGCAGTCAGCGCCTGCAATGGCGCTCTTTGATTTCTGTGGCGGAAAGCTGTTACGCCACCGGCTTGCACCGCACCACCAAGCGGCGGTTGCCGTGGCTGGCGCAGGTGAGCAGCGTTAGTGCCGTCTCCCCTTCATATTCGTCCAGCTTCTCCGGCTGGTCCGGGCGAATGATCTCGGTGTCGTACACCTCGTAAGCGTATGTCTGGTCCGGCGCGGTAAACGTGACGCGGTCTCCCACGCCCAGCTTACTCAGCTGGCCGAAATGCGCGCCGCTCGCGTAATCGTGGCCGGTGATCACCATGTTGCCCGTCTCGCCCGGATGCGCGCCCTGAAACCAGCACACCGATACCTTAAGCGCCTTGTCGCTGGTTTCGGAAATCACCGGCAGCGTCTGCTCCGTCTTCTCCAGCGTCACCGTGCCGATCACCTGATACCCGTCTATCGTCTGGGGCACCGGATCGGAGGCGGAAACCGGTGCCGGGTTGTCCGTATCAACCGGCGCGCTGCTCTGCGGCCCGGCGGAACTCACAGCCTCTTCGTATTGCACCAGCATCTGCTGCGCACTGTCCGCAGCCGTGACGCCCTCCAGATAGAGACCTATCCCCAGACCCGCCGCTACCAGCATCAGCACCCCAGCCAGCACCAGCAGAACGCGTCCTGCCGTCTTCCGCCACACCGTTATAAAAAAGTCCCTGAAGCCCGCGAGAATACGGGGTTTGCTTTGCTTCATCATATCATATCCCCTGCAACACTCATTTGCTGACCACGATCACCGCCGATACGTAGCCGTTATAGCTCACGGCGCCATCGGGCGACAGGCCTATGTTGGTGTACGCGTCGATCTCATACTGTGCGGGCAGCACCGATTTGCTTTTGGGCAACACCTCGGCCAGTGTGCACCGATACGGCTCACCTTTTTTTAGCGTCAGCGTTCCATCCTTATAAGCGCTGTCCGACGAGCTGTAATACACGTTGCCGCCCGTCATATCCATTCCGATGAGGTTGCCGTAGGTGTATACCGTGATGCTGTCTTTATCACCGATGTACTCAACCTCCGCCCAGCAGTCTATGGTCTCACCCTGCTTGAATTCATCCTTGTCGGTATGTATCGTCAGCCTGAAATATCCCTCGGATACGCTCTCGCGCATATCCGTACCCGTGGTGTATCCATAGTCCATGTTGTCACCGGCAGCGCTCTCCATCAGGCCGCTCATGGCCCAGCAGCCGCCGAGCAGCACGGCGCAGCCCCCCAGCAGCACGCCCAGCAATACGATTCTGCACAGCCTTTTCCCCATACGATGCCTCTTTCTCCGCGCTTGATCATTGGTTAACTGATATCAAGTTACAGTCCATTATACCATCTTCAGTCCGGCTGACGCCACAGCCTCTCAAACGGCGGTCACAGCGCTTCCCCCATTTGCGGCGGTATGCGGATGTCCAGCATACAGCCTCCGGAGCCGTCCATCTGAAGCGCCGCGCCCAACCGCTGCGCTTCCCTGCGCATCTTCAGCAGGCCGTAACCCATCTTCAGCGCGTCAAAGCCGCTGCCGTCGTCGCGCAGGCGGAAGCTCACTTCCCCGCCGCCGCATATCAGACTCAGCATGAAGTTTTTGGCCGCACCGTGCTGAATGCCGTTCGTCAGGCCTTCTGTCAGCGCGCTGAACAGAAATTTCCGCGTCTGTACCGGCAGCGCATCCAGCGCTTCGGCGTTTTCCGCGCGCAGGTTGTGCCGTATGGCCACGTCCGCATGCGTCTCGGTCTCGCCGATCAGGCGCATCAGGCTGCGCGTGAAACCGAGGCCTTCCTCATCCAACGCCGGAGCGCCGTCCATCACATGCCGTAGCGACTGCACGGCCTGCTGTATCTGCCCCGCAGCCAGCTCCAGACGTGCTTTTGCGGCCTCGGCGTCCCGGCCTATCAGCACCCCGACCGCCTGCATGCCGATGGACGCGGTCGTCAGCAGATGCCCCAGCCGGTCGTGCAGCTCCTGCATCAGCGCTTCGCGCGCGCGCAGGTCCGCTGTATCCTTCAGCTCCTGCATGTTCGCCTGCAGCCTGTCCAGCGCGTCTTCCAGCCGGAGCGAGCTTTGCTGCAGCTTTTCGGCCAGCTCCCGGTTTTTGTTGCCTGTGCGCACGGCATACCGCGCGATGACGATGCCTATTAACATGAACATGCGCGGCAGCAGATAATTACCGTGACTGCGCCAGAAATCCGCGAAGTCAAAACCGGAATGGTATAATAGCAGCAGCATGCTGAGCAGCATGGCCGCGGCGGTAAACGGCGCGCTGAAACGCGGTCTGTGATGAAACAGCGCGGCGGCCGATATGATGACGAAATAGAACCCCGCGTAGGGCGTGGCGTCAAAAAGCTGGATGCCCACGGATAATGCCAGCGCCAATAACAGCAGATACCGTCTGGCGGGCACAAAGCTTCCGTTTGTAAAGCAGCGGGAGTTGATATACACAAACAGCAGCACGAGAGCCGCATACAGTCCGAGTGCGGCAAATCGGCCCGGATGCGTGTTGAAGGCCAGCACGGCCGCGCCGATTCCCAGGCTGGCGAAGAGTATGACGGATAAAAATAGGAAGGTCTTTCTGTCCATATGCGCCCCCATTTAAGCGTTAATGCCAATTTAACATATTGCCAGCAAACCGGCAAGGTTTTGCCATTAAATCGCGCTGGAATTATACAGTGTGTTAAATCACAAACCAATACCTGAGGCCGCTGGGAAACACGGATTAAAATGCAGGTTTTTCTCGTTGAAAACCGTGTCGAAACATGTTAACATATGCGGCGGCAATAATATTAAAGGGAGAATTATATGGCAACTGAAAAGAACGACACCGCAGCAGCGAACGCGGGGCCGCTGGGGCTGCTGGGATTTGGCATGACGACAGTTCTGCTGAACCTGCACAACGCGAATATCATACCGCTGTCCGCGGTGATACTCGCGATGGGGCTTTGCCTCGGCGGCGCGGCGCAAATCATCGCCGGCATCATCGAATTCAAGAATAAAAACATGTTCGGCGGCACGGCCTTCACGGCTTACGGCTTCTTCTGGTGGTCGCTAGTGCTGATCTGGACGCATCCCTTCGGCGAAATAAACGCTGCGGACGAGACCGGCATGGGCTTCTACCTGCTGCTGTGGGGCATATTCACGCTGTTCATGTTCATCGGCACGCTGAAGCACAACCGCGCGACGCAGATCGTGTTCCTGTCGCTGACGGCGCTGTTCCTGCTGCTGTCCGCGGGCGACTTCACCGGCGCGGCTGTCGTCAAAGTGATCGCCGGCTGGGTGGGCATATTCTGCGGCGTATCCGCGATATACAGCTGCCTCGGTCAGATCATCAACAACGAGTTCGGCAAAAAGGTGTTGCCGCTGTAACCCCAACATACACCGATAAATACGCGAACAGCCGGCAATATGCCGGCTCAGCTTGATGACAAAGGTCTAAGACCGTGGAGGCTCTTCCTCCACACCTCCGCATAAGGGATTTAATCCCTTATGAATCCCACTGAAAATGCCATGAACATGGCATTTTTTCATATCTCTTTCTCCACTTTTCTAAGTGCCCGGAACGGGTATCAAGAATAATGGCGGGGGGATGCGGGGTCCTCAAAAGTTTTACTTTTTGGGGCGAGGTCCAGGGGCTTCCGATCAGGTGATTATTATTTCTTCGAGGGTTCGGGCGGTTTGCCTTCAGCGCCCGCCGCCCAGCCGGTATGTGAACAACGGCACATATACCAGACGCCCGTTTTCCCGCCGGCTCTCGAACAGTATCACCTCGTCCACCGTGAAGCTGCACCGCCGCTGCGGAGCGCAGCTCAGATCGCCGTACGGCTGATAGTCCCGTGCGAGCGTAATGTGCGCCCGGAAAGGCCGCGTCTCCCGTGGGTATCCGCGCTGCTCCAGCGCCGTTTCCAGCCGTTCCGCCAGCGCCGCCAGCTTGTCCGCCCCGCCCGTCACATCCGCGGACAATATGCCGCTGCGGTTGAACATGCGCGCGCCGCCGATCTCCAGTGTGAACGGCTCCCCGCCCGCCTCCTTAATGGCCTCGCACAGACCGGACACTCTGCCCGGCGGCAATTCGCCCAGGAATTTGAGCGTGATGTGCAGGTTACCCGTATGCGTGAAGCGTCCGCGCCCCAGCTTCTTCAGCTCGTCCTGCAGCGCCGATATGTGGGCCTCGCAGCCCGTCTTGATGCCGATGAACAGTCGCATGACCTGATCCTTTCAACCATATAAGCAGAAATCTTTACCTTGAGTATAACAGGAAAAATTCGAAATTATCCAGATTTTTACGAGCAATTTCTCCTGTTGGTACAGCCGTCGTCAAAGGCGACGATCCGGGGGGTATGAGGGTCGCCCCCATCAAGCGGCTCGTTTGGAGTCTGCCGTTGGCCTGCTTGCGGGTTTAGTTACGTAAATAATGCTTAATTTCTACGTCTAATGTCGATAGATTTATGTGTTTCAAAATCAATTATTTCACCCATTTCAAATGAAACAGGATATGAAAAAACAGGCCCATCATATACGAATGTGTGATATTCGCCATTTTCTCCACATGCATCTGCTCCAGCTGCTTTGATTTTATCAATCAACGATACTGTCAGGTCTTGACCTAAAAATGAATCATCAAGCTTGCTGCTCTCTACAATTTTTATTACCGCCTTAAACCCTGCGGCCAGCATCTCATGTATTAATGCTTCACGTTCTTGTTGCCATAACGGTAAAATACAACTCAATCCCGCATTTTTGCACCGCTCTTCATTCCATGATTTATGCTCGTTTATATCAATGTCGCCAAAAATGCAGGCATCTGCTCCCATTTTCCGCGCCTTGTCTAAGTTTTGTTCATATGCTTGCATATAGTTGTCTGAAGTGCATTCACTAAGAATCAGCGGAATATTCAGACTGCTTGATACGGCAAGCAATAATTCATTCTGTATACCGTGAAACCATGAGCGTTTTTGTTCAATGTTGACTGTCGTTATCAGCGCCACAGGTTTATGCCCTTGTTTTATCATTCGGTGCAATGCCAATGCGCTATCCTTGCCGCCGCTATATGATATTGCGAAATTCATTTTGTCTTTCCCTCCTGACAGTTATAGATAAAATATAAACTTCCTGAAGCTATTATAGTTTCGGTCACGGTACGGAGCAACGATATTCTTTATTTACTTTGCATACCGCGCTTTACCGCTATTTGTACTATGACAGTATCCAAGAATCCCCTCAAAATAAAAAAACCATTGACCGCCCGCGCGCTCCATGGTATATTATAATTTATGGTCCATTCCATATAATGGTCTAAATACATAATTATGATAGCACAAAACAAGGCATTTGTCAAGAGTTTTTTGGAGGTGATTTTGATAGATCTGATGCGGATTGACCCAAAAGACGCGGCGCTTTCCCTGATGTCGTGCAACGCCGTCACTGCGCGCTATGGCCTTAAGCTCACCGAGGCGGAGGCGAAGGCGCTGGCCGAGGCGCAGGCGCGTGCACTCAGGAGCACGGGGCGCGTGGCGTTCGCGGGCGGCGTGGTGAATGAGCTGGCGGTGGCGTTCTGCGACTCGCCATACATCGAGCAGGATGGCTGGGCGGATACATTGGCCGAGCTGACGGCGGCGTTCTACGATTTCAAGAACGAGGCGATGGACGGCATCGATGACGCGGAAGCCGTTGCGCTGATGAAGCGGCTGTTCGACGGCGACTGGTGCGAGGGCAGCCTGGACCGGCTGCGCGAGGAGCTGCTGCCCATGGCCGCGCGGCGCATACGTGAAGGCCTGCCGCCCGAGCCGGAGACGGACGACGGCGAGCCGGAGGAGGAATACGATGAATGATCGCGGCCCAAACCGCCACAAAAAGCGCTTATTCCCGGGAAAGGATATCATGTTCGGCGAAACACGGCCGTCCGTGCCGCATTCTCATATTTGCACAGCCGGAAAGGATATAATGAAATCCTATCACGGCGGGTCCGGAGGACGGCCATGACGAATGAGCTGTCGCGCGGTGGCATTCTGCCCTCCTTTCACACCGGTGCGGACCGGTATGTGCAGGCGCTGCTGGCAGCGGGCGAAGCTGCAGGACGCATCACACCCGCGCAAGCGCAGGACGTGCGCCTTGAGCTGGAGCGGATGCTCACGCGCATGGCGGTCACGTATACGTTCGGCGCGTCCGGCTCGATGCCCGCGGAGACAGCAAACCAGCTGCTCTCCTCCGCCGCGTATGCCATCGGCCTCGCGCTTAAAGTGGTGCCTTCTCCCGATGCCGCGCTGGATAAGCTGCTGTCCTCGCCGCCCGAAGACCTGCGCCGCGAAGGTATCGCCATCATCGACGGCATGATCCGCCGGTCCCACGAACGGCTGACCGCACTGCAGGCCGCGCCCGTCACGCACAACCGGGCTTATCTGGATACCCTCGAACATGGTCTGCCGCTGTTCTTTGCGTCATACGACAAGACCTATGCCGCGCACGAATGCCCCGGCTCCATCGACTACCCGGTCTGCGTGGATGTCAGCCGGCTGACAGGCATCGAGTATACAGCCGCGTATATCGACGCGCTGTCCGCGGAGGACGCGTTTCTCCGCCGTTGGCCGCGGGAGGATATCGACGCGCTGCTGCGCGGCTACAGCCCCGGCTGGCGTGACCTGCTGGTGAACGCGTACGAATACGCGCTGACGGATGCGCTGGGCCGCGTGCTGTGCGGGCATGATATTATGCGCCTCGACCTGTCGGCGGGCGACCGTGCCTGCCTCTCAGAGCGGCTTTCCGGCATGTCGCCCACGCGCCTGCGCATGACGCTGGGCGTGACGCTGGGGCGACTGGAACTGGATGAAGCTGGCATGGCATATGCCCGGCGGGCGCTGCCCGGCATCGCGGCGTCCGTCAAAGCTGCGCTGGACGCCGGCCATCCGGAGACGGTATTCATCATCCCCATAGGCCCGCCTGCCCCCGCCGTGCGGTTCATCGACGGGCCGAAGATGGAAGATGAACAGTTTCGCGCGCTCGCCGAAGCCGTGTGCGAATGCCGGCACACCTCCGACAAGCTGGCGCTCATCCGCCGCCATGTGAAAAGCCTGCAGGTTCTCGCCGACCTGCTGGGCGCGGACGTGCTGTCCGGCGGCGATTTTGCCGCGCTGTTTGCCGGTCTGGACGATGTGACGCTGGCGCAGCTGGCCGCCCTGGTGCCACAGGATGAGTTCCATTCCACCGCCGCGGAGCAGGAATGGCACGCGGCGCT
>JAEWWC010000241.1 GCA_023396555.1 Bacillota bacterium | reverse complement strand
GCATCCGCGATACCGTGGCCGTCATACACGCTGATATCGCCGTCCACCTCCACCGCCACGTCGGCCAGCAGGCCGCGCCCCATCGGGCGGCATCTCAGCCAGCTCAAGTGCTCCACACCCGGCGTTTTCAGTACCGCTTCGCGCAGGCCATCCATCGTGCAGTCATCCGGCGCGGCATCCAGCAGCATATTTCCCGAGGCCTTGAGTATGCTGAGCGCCGTCTTCACGATGAGTGCGCTGATCACCAGCGCAATCAACGGCTCCGCGTACCGCACCAGCCATCCGGCTCCGATACCCTCACCCAGCAGCCCGAGGCCGATGGCCACAGCCGCGCCTGAGGTCGCGAATATGTCGTTGCGGTGGTCCATGGCGTTGGTCCGCACCGCGATGGAGTTGAGCCGTTTGGCCGCTCGGAACGTGACGGTGAACATCACCGCCTTTACCGCGACGGATATCACAGCCGCGCCCAGCGCCCAGACGCTGGACTGCGCCGCCTCGCCCGCCTGCATCGCGGCTATCGCGTCGCGCACCACGAAGGCCGTGCCCGCCAGCACCATCAGCCCCACCACGAAAGACACCAGCGCCTCCATCTTGCCGTGACCGTAATGGTGCCCCTTGTCCTGCGGTTTGAGCGAATAGCGCAGCCCCAGCATCACCACCACCGCCGCCAGCGAATCGCCCGCGGAGTTCACCGCGTCCGCTTTGAGCGCCTCGCTGCCGGACAGCAGCCCCACCGCGCCCTTTAAAAGCAGCAGCAGTATGTTGCCGATCAAGCACCATGTGATGATGCGAAGGCCCTCGTCCTTCTTCTTGTGCACCTTTTCGCAGGCGGCGCATTCCTTTTTGCCTGACGCTTTTTGCGTCGTCTCCGATGTTTTCATATTAAAAGCAACTACGCTCCCGAAATCCTGTTTTCTTGTCCATTATACCAGAATATGCCGGCTGTTGTCATGCCATACCGTAAAGTTCTGTCGCATTCGCCGCACGCCCTGTTATTGACAAACGCCGCCGGAGTGGGTAAACTATACATTAGCACTCAAGATCATAGAGTGCTGACAAATCACAAGGAGGCTAGGCAGACATGGCCAAAAAACAGTTTAAAGCGGAGTCGAAGCAGCTGCTCAATCTGATGATCAACTCCATCTATACGCACAAGGAGATATTCCTGCGTGAGCTGATATCCAACGCCAGCGACGCCATCGACAAGATCTACTACAAGGCGCTCACGGACGAGTCCATCAGCTTCAACAGCGCCGACTACTATATCAAGCTGTTCCCGGACAAGGACAGCCGCACGTTGCGTATCGCGGACACAGGCATTGGCATGACGCGCGAGGAGCTGGAGGACAACCTCGGCACCATCGCCAAGAGCGGCTCGCTTGCGTTCAAGAAGGAAAACGAGATCAAAGAAGACTACGACATCATCGGTCAGTTCGGCGTGGGTTTCTACTCCGCGTTCATGGTGGCCGACAGGGTGACGGTGATCTCCCGCGCGCTGGGTGCCAACGAAGCGTACATTTGGGAGTCCGAGGGCGCGGCGGGCTACACCATCGAGCCGTGCGAGTTTGACCGCGTGGGCACCGAAATCACGCTGCACATCAAGGAAGACACCGAGGATGAGAAGTACGACGAGTATCTGGACGAATACCGCCTGCGCTCCATCGTGAAGAAATACAGCGACTTCATCCGTTACCCCATCAAAATGGACGTGACGCACTCCCACCCTGTGGAGGGCAAGGAAGGCGAATTCGAGACGGTGACACACGAGGACACGCTCAACAGCATGGTGCCCATCTGGCGCAAGAACAAGTCGGAGCTGACGGACGAGGACTACGAGCAGTTCTACACCGAGAAGCGTTTCGGCTTCGACAAGCCGCTGCGCCACATCCACATCAAGGCGGAGGGCACGGTGCGCTACAACTCCATACTGTTCATCCCCGAGAAGACGCCATACGACTTCTACACCAAGGAGTTCGAGAAGGGCTTGGAGCTGTATTCCAACGGCGTTCTCATCATGAACAAGTGCGGCGATCTGCTCCCCGACTATTTCAGCTTCGTGCGCGGTATGGTGGAGTCGGACGATCTGTCGCTCAACATATCGCGTGAGCTGTTGCAGCACGACCGCCAGTTGAAGACCATCGCGAAGAACATCAAGAACAAGATCAAGTCCGAGCTGGAGAATCTGCTGAAGAACGACCGTGAGAAGTACGAGACGTTCTACCAGTCGTTCGGGCGGCACCTCAAGTTTGGCGTATACAATGACTTCGGCATGCACAAGGACGACCTGATCGAGCTGCTGCTGTTCCACTCATCGTCCGAGAAGAAGCTGGTGTCGCTGGCGGAATACGTATCTCGCATGAAGGAGGACCAAAAGGCCATCTACTACGCGTCCGGCGAATCCATCGACCGCATCGACAAGATGCCGCAGACGGAGCTGCTACGCGACAAGGGCTACGAAATACTCTACTTCGCCGAAGACGTGGACGAGTTCGCCATACAGATGCTGATGAATTATCAGGAGAAGGAGTTCAAGTCCGTGTCCGCGAGCGACCTTGAACTGGACGCGCCCGAAGAGAAGACGGAAGAGCAGAAGGACGCCGAAAAGTCGCTGTTTGATGCGATGAAGGAAGTGCTGGACGGCAAGGTGGCTGACGTACGCCTGTCCAAGCGCCTGAAAACGCACCCTGTCTGCCTCACCAGCGAGGGCGGCGTGTCCATCGAGATGGAGAAGGTATTGAAGGCCATGCCGGACGGACACAACATCACCGCGCAGAAGGTGCTGGAGCTGAACGGCAATCACGACGTGTTTGCCGCGCTCAAAGCCGCGCAAGCCGGCGACCCCGAGAAGTTCAAGCTCTACACGCTGCTGCTCTACAACCAGGCGCTGCTGATGGAAGGCCTCTCGGTGGAGGACCCGCTGGCTTTCAGCAACGACATCTGCGCTTTGATGAAGTAACGATTTTGGTGATAATAAGGGCTTTTATGGGGGCGTCGCCCCCATACCCCCATTTCTTTTCTGTCAGAAAAGAAACAAAAGACACAAGGGAAATGCTGCGCATTTCCCTGTTTTATATCCATTTATCGCCCAGATAACAGATACTATTTATCACATTGATAATATAATCCATTTAATATACAATACTTATTAATCACGCTAATATATTGGAATGATGGGAGTTCCCGATGGAAAGCAAATATCCGTTTGCAGAATATGAGCACTCAGTCATGCCTTCTCTTGATTATCCGTTCGCAACATCATTTTATCCATCCGATGACCCGCGATATGCTCTTAAACAAGAGTTTGAAAGGTTATTATGGCATCATAAGAAAATACAGATTTATAATTGTAAATTTCAAACCCCTAGGATATCTCCACAACTCCTTAATGTTTATGTCTATCTATATGATAGCGAAATCGTTATTCATAATAATGAAGAGAATGAAGATTTTCTCGAATTATTTAAGACGGCGCTTAAAACGGTTCCGATAATACAGGCCACTAGTAAAATATCAAGGGTCTTTCTTGAGGATTATTCCAGATGTTCAAAAGCCCATTCTCTCGAACAAAGTGCAATGGAGTTAAAAAATGAGCTGCACAAGAATTACTCGTTTTTTGAAGACGTCAGTATTTGGCTTGACTGCGCTTACGTATTCTTTTCAAATAAAGAGTACAATAAAATCCGTTTTGATTCAGGACGCAAAGAGAAATTACGTCAATTGTGCTACAACATAGTAAAAAAATATGATTCAGATAATATCTGGAGTTACGATGAATTTCATCTTCGACTTGATAGTCAGAAACATTATGATCAATACCCAGGGCGACACTATTTTAATAGCGATGCTATGGATGAGAATACTTTCATATAAACAAACGAAAAGGCCCGGGAATCCCGAGCCTTTTACATGCTACTAGAAACTCTCCCTATGCCTCAGCCAAACAGCGACAGCAGCACACCCGCAGCCACGGCGGAGCCGATAACGCCTGCCACGTTGGGGCCCATCGCGTACATCAGCAGATAGTTGCCCGGCCGCGCCTTGGCGCCTTCCACCTGAGATATGCGCGCCGCCATCGGAACCGCGGAAACACCGGCGGAGCCGATCAGCGGGTTGATCTTGCCCTTGGTCAGCACGCTCATCAGTTTGCCTATCAGCAGGCCGCCCACGGTGCTGAATATGAACGCCGCCAGTCCCAGTCCAATGATCATCAATGTATGAAGCTTCAAAAACTCGGAACCGACCGCTGTCGCTCCCACAGTGACGCCCAGGAATATGGTCACGATATTGATCAGGGCGTTCTGCGCCGTGTCGGAGAGACGCGCCACCACGCCGGATTCCCTGAACAGGTTGCCCAGCATCAGCATGCCGATGAGCGGCGCGACGGCAGGCAGAAGCAGTATGCAAAACGCGGATACGACGATCGGGAAGCAAATGCGCTCCAGCTTGGACACCTCGCGCATCTGCTCCATCTTGATCTGGCGCTCCTTCTTTGTGGTCAGCAGCCGCATAAACGGTGGCTGTATCAGGGGAATAAGCGCCATGTAGGAGTATGCGGCGATGGCGATGGGCGCCAGCAATTTGGGAGCCAGACGCGTGGTCAGATAGATCGCCGTGGGACCGTCCGCACCGCCGATGATGGCGATGGACCCCGATTCTTGAGGCGTAAAACCAAGAGCCGAAGCAATAATGAACGCGGCGGCGACGCCGAACTGTGCGCCCGCGCCGATGATCAGACTGCTGGGTCTCGAAAGCAGCGGCCCGAAATCCGTCATCGCGCCGATGCCGAGGAATATCAGCGACGGATAGATTCCCTTCTTCACGCCGAGGTACAGATAATACAGCAAACCGCCCGGCTCGTTGCCCACAGGCTCTGCCATCAGCCCCGTCAGCGGCAGGTTGGCCAGCAGTATGCCAAAGGCGATGGGCAGCAGCAGCAGCGGTTCGAACTTTTTGACGATGGCCAGAAATATCAGCACACAGCTAACCACAATCATCACCAGACTCTGCCACGTGAGAGCCGCAAAGCCGGAGTCCTGCCAAATTTCCACCAAAGCATTTACGAACATTTCCATGGCATTACTCCCCCTTTCCCGTCTCAGGCGCTTTCGAGGCACCGGTAATTCGCCGCAGAATAGCCGAGAAGGCGCTGACGATACCCCAAAGAATCATCAGCGTGGCAAAAACAACCCCCATACAAAACAACGCGACAAGTAGACTTTGCAAAAAATCCAAGGACAACCCCTCCTGTTATTATAAAATAAAAGCCTCCCGACGGAAGCTCTCCACCCTTAAGCAAAAAACCCGTTGCTGTAGCCCGCTTTGGCTGACCAACCGAATTGTCCCCATTTTCACAATCATACCATCCGCATCGGCGCTATGTCAATTTTTATATCGACATTTATCAGACGATGTCGAAACCGCCGCCGTACTTATTCCTCCCGTCGTATACGCACCGTCTCCCCTTGCTGCAACAAAAAAGGAGCCTGCGGTGCAGACCCCCTGTATGCGGTTTTCGTTATGCGCGTTCCATGTACTCGCCCGTGCGGGTATCCACGCGGATCATATCGTCCTGATTGATGAACAGAGGCACCATGATCTTCGCGCCGGTCTCGAGAATCGCGGGCTTGTTGCCCGAGGTGGCCGTGTCGCCCTTGAAGCCGGGGTCTGTCTCCGTCACCTGCAGCTCCACAAAGTTCGGCGGCTCCACCGAAAACGCCTGTTCCTTGAAGAACTTGATCGTTACAGGCATATTCTCCTTGATGTAGTTGAGCGCATCCTCCACCTGACCGTGGTTGAGCGGAATCTGCTCATATGTTTCTTTGTCCATAAAATAATAAAGCTCGCCGTCGCTGTAGAGATACTCCATCGATTTGGTCTCCACGTGAGCCTTGGGGAATTTTTCAGACGGGTTGAATGTTCTTTCCAGTACGCTTCCCGACATGATGTTCTTCATCTTGGTGCGCACAAACGCGGCGCCCTTTCCGGGTTTTACGTGCTGAAAATCCACTATGACCCAAACCTGACCGTCAATCTCAATCGTCAGGCCCTTTTTAAAATCTCCGGCTGATACCATAACTTGTCCTCCAACAGATTATATGATGACGGCTTCACGCGGCGCAGATGTAAAATTGACGCAGCCGCCGTCCTTCACGACACATAAATCCTCGATGCGCACGCCCCAGCGCCCCGGCAGGTAGATGCCCGGTTCGATGGTGACCACCATGTTCTCCTCGAGCACCGCGTCCGAACGCTCATTCAGCGCGGGCGTTTCGTGGATGAACAGCCCCAGGCTGTGCCCGAGGCCGTGGCCGAAATAGTCGCCGTAGCCCATCACCGCAATGTACTCGCGCGCGATGGCGTCCACCGCTTTGGCCGGCATGCCGGCAGAAAGCGCGTTTATCGCCATATCGCCCGCACACTTCACTATATCATATACTTTTTGCTGCTCTTTGTCCATATGGGAAATGACGACGGTGCGCGTAAAATCCGAACAGTAGCCGTCAAAACGGCAGCCGTAGTCCATCGTTACGAAATCGCCGGGCAGAATCTTGCGGTCGGTAGGCGTTGCGTGCGGCAGGCTGGAGTGTTCGCCCGACGCCACGATGGGCGGAAACGCGGAGTCCGCTCCGTTTTTGTGCATGTAGTACATGATCTCCGCCTTGACATCGAACTCCGTCATGCCCGGCTTTAAGAGGCCGCACACATGCGCGAACAGCTTGTCGTTGTGCGCCGCGCCCTTGGCAATCAGCATCAGCTCACTCTCGTCCTTTACCGACCGCTGTTTCGTTATCTCGCCGGACAGATCGATGAGGTTCTCCTCGGCGATGTGCTTCAGATATGCCTTGAATGCGCTGTACGACACGCCGGACAGGTCCACACCGATGCGCCGCGCGCCCAGCTTTTTGATATGCTCGAATATCGTCTGTACGCGCGAATCGCCCTTGGTTTCCACCACATCGAATT
>JAEWWC010000229.1 GCA_023396555.1 Bacillota bacterium | reverse complement strand
TAGCGCCGTTTCGCGCCGTAGCTGTATTTGGTGGTCGCGTCCTCCCACACCTCGCCCAGTATCACGGCGTCCGGGTCCGTCTGCCGCGCGGCGCTGTATATCAGCTCCAGCACGTCGTCCGGCAGCTCGTCGGCCACGTCCAGACGGTAGCCCTTCACGCCCGCTTTCAGCCAGTGGCGTATCACGCTGCTCTCGCCGGTGACCACAAACTCCTGCCAGCCGGGGTCGTGTTCGTCCACCTCGGGCAGCGTATTGAACCCCCACCAGCACCTGTACTTGTCGGGAAACTGCTCGAAGCTGTACCACGAATAGTACGGCGACTCGGGGCTGTTGGCTGCGCCCGCGGTGTCGTAGGCGCGCTCGCGGTTGAAATAGATGCTATCCGATCCGGTGTGCGAGAACACGCCGTCCAGCATGATGCGGATGCCCTTCTCAGCCGCTTTCTCGCAAAGCGACTTCAAATCCGCCTCGCTGCCCAGCACCGGATCGATACGGTGGTAGTCCGCCGTGTTGTAGCGGTGGTTGGACGCCGCCTCAAACACCGGATTCAGATAGATCACATCCGCGCCGAGAGCGGCGATATAATCCAGTGATTCCTCGATGCCCTTGAGCGTGCCGCCGAAGTAGTCGCACGGATTGTATTCGCTCTGCCCCACCAAAGGCTTGTAGAGCGGCTGCTCGCTCCAGCTTCCGTGCTCGTACACGCTGCGGCCTTTGGCGCGGTGGTAGTCCAGCCCCTTTTGCGCCGTATCGTCGCCGCTGCGACGATACCGGTCCGGAAATATCTGATACATCACCGAGCCGGGGAACCAGCCCGCGGGCATAAACCCGGCGTCGTACACTGTCAGCTGAAAGGCGGGCGGCGGCTCCGTATAAGCGCAGCCAAGCCCGGCGGTACGTTTGCCGTCCGCGCCATAGTAGATCAGCTTGCCGTCTATGCTGACCGTGAAGTAGTACCAATACACGTCCGGCCTGCCGGGGGCCTCAATATCCGTCTGCCAGTACCCGTCCAGCAGCGACATACCGATATCCCCACGGTGATGCTCGCTATAAACGCACAGATAAACGCTTGCGACATTGTTAAGCCGCGTCCGGAAGCGCATCGTCACGCGCGTACCTGCCGCTACCGCTCCCAAAGGGCTGCGGAAAACATACAGCGTCGAATCATGCAGCATTTCGTTCCGGTAATTGATCAGCATGCTTTAACCCCTTAAATACTCTCAAGCCCCCAAATGGATCGGTTGTAGTCGTCTATCGTCCGGTCAGCGCTGAAGAACCCCGCGCTGGCTGTGTTGATGACAGCCTTGCGCATCCAGCCCGCCGTATCCGTATACGCATCCAGCACCAGTTTGAACACGTCGTTGTAGGACGCAAAGTCATAGAGCAGAAAGTACTTGTCTGCCCTGTCGTAATCCCCCGTCAACAGCGACTGATAGATGCTCTGGAACTGCGAAGCATCTCCGCCCGGCAGTGAGCCATCGGTCAGCCTTGAAACAGCGGCCCTGACGTCCGCGTTGCCATCGAATATACGCCGGGGCTCATAGCTGTTGGTGGCTTCCATGCGTCCAATTTCTTCTGCCCGCTCGCCGAATATGAATATGTTGTCTTCGCCCACCTGCTCGTATATCTCAACGTTCGCGCCGTCCATCGTGCCCAGCGTCACCGCGCCGTTCAGCATGAACTTCATGTTGCCGGTGCCGGATGCCTCGCGACCCGCCGTGGAAAGCTGTTCGCTGATTTCCGCCGCGGGTATGAGCAGCTCCGCCAGCGATACGTTGTAGTTCTCCAGAAACAGCACGCGGATGTTATCCTTGGTGCGTGGATGGGCCTCCACCAGCGCCGAGACCATATTGATCAGCCGGATGATGTTTTTTGCCTTATGATAGGCCGGCGACGCTTTGGCCGCAAACAGGAAGGTAACGGGATGCGGCAGCGAAAAGCTCTCATCCTGCGTCAGGCGGTTATACAGATGAAGTATGTGCAGCACTTTAAGCAGCTGCCGTTTGTATTCATGGAGCCGTTTCGCCTGGACGTCGAACACCGTATCCGGGTCCAGCGATGCGTCTTGCGCCTTCTTCACGTACTCCGCAAGGCGGCGTTTGTTCTGCACCTTCACCTCGGCAAAATCCTTTAGGAACGCCGGGTCGTCGGCCAGCGGCTTCAAGCGCTCCAGCTCGCGGTAGTCACTTAAGAAACCGCTGCCGATATGGTCGTGGATCAGCCCCATAAGCGCCGGGTTGGCCGCCGCCAGCCAGCGCCGCTGCGTGATGCCGTTGGTCACCGCGACAAACTTCTGCGGCATGATCACATAAAAGTCACGGAAGGTCCGCGTCTTGAGTATGTCGCCGTGCAGCTGGGACACGCCGTTCACGTGGCTGCACACGGCAATGCACATGTTGGCCATGCGTATTTCGTCGTACGCGATAATGGACATGCGCGATATCTTATCCCAGTCGCCGGGAAATGCCTTCCACAGCTTTTCGCTGAACCGGTCGTTGATCGCCGCCACGATGGCATAAACGCGCGGCAGCAGCTGCTTGAACATCTGTTCCGGCCAGGTTTCCAGCGCCTCCTGCATCACCGTATGGTTGGTGTAGTTGAATATGCGGCTGACAATGCCATAAGCCTCATCCCAGTTCAGATGCTCTTCATCCATTAGTATGCGCAGCAACTCCGGTATGGCAAACGCCGGATGCGTATCGTTGATCTGCAGCACCACCTTGTCGGGCAGCGTGTGCACGTCCTTGTAACGCTTCTTGTGCTCGCGCACCATGTGCTGCATCGTGGCGGATGCGAGAAAATAGTATTGCTTGAGGCGCAGCATACGCCCCGCGATGTGGTTATCCTCGGGATACAACACCTTGGATATCGTCTCGGCCAGCTCGCGCTGCTGTACCATGCAGGAGTAATCGCCCTTGTTGAACGACTGCAGGTCGAACACCGGGCATTCCGCGCGCCAGAGCCGCAGCGTCGCGGGCAGCTTGCTGTCATAGCCGATCACCGGCATGTCGTAGGGAACCGCGAGCACCGCCTGATAGCCCGTGTGGTGTATCGTCAGGCCGTCTTCCGTCCAGACCTCTTCCACCGTACCATCGAAGCGCACCTCCACCTGTTCCTCTCGCCGTTCGATCTCCCATACATCCCCTCTAGACGTCCAGTCGTCCGGCACCTCCACCTGATCGCCATTTATAATACGCTGGCGGAATATGCCGTATTCGTAACGGATGCCCGAGCCGATCACCGGCATGTTCAGCGTGGAAAGCGAATCGAGGAAGCACGCCGCCAGACGTCCGAGACCGCCGTTTCCGAGGCCCGCCTCGTTCTCCTGCTCCTCCAGCTTATCGAGCGGAAAGCCGATCTCGGCCAGCACGGTGCGGTAATCCTCCAGCACCCCCAGATTGATCATGTTGTTGACCAGCGCGCGCCCCATCAAAAACTCGGCCGACATGTAATACAGCGTCTTGGGCCCGCGTTCCTCCATCTCGTCGCTCGCCTTCACCCAGCGCTCCAGTATCCTATCCCTGATGCTCAGCGCCACCGCCTGAAATATGTCTTCATCCGAAGCGTTTTCCAGCGTCCTGCCGTAATACCTGTTGAGCTTGCCTTCTATGATCTGCCTGAGCTGATCGATTCTATCTCTGTTTTCCGTATACAATATCCGTCCTCCGAGGTTACCCCTTTATTGAAGCCTATTCTATTTGAGCGAAGCTTCTGTGTCAACGTCTGTCACGGACCGGTACAGCCCGGCGTAAGCCT
>JAEWWC010000197.1 GCA_023396555.1 Bacillota bacterium | reverse complement strand
CCCGCCATCACGTTGGTGTCCACATACACCGGATACACCGGGTCCAGTACCGCGATGGTGCACATATCGGAGAAAAGCTCCTGTATGTTTCCGGTGTCGCACTTCGCGCCGTCCGACACGAACACTTCATCGGCCGATATGCCAAGTCCCGCATAGTCGTTTGCCGCGATCGCTTCGCGCAGCCACGAATAACCTTGCTCCGGGCCGTAGCCGTGAAAGCCGCTAGCCGTCGCCATATCGTCTACCGCCGCTTTCATCGCCTCGGTCACCGCGGGCGGCAGCGGGCAGGTCACATCGCCTATCCCCAGCTTGATAATGTCGCCGCCGTGCGCGCCGATCCTCTTGGCCATTTCGGCAAACAGATAGCTTCCTCTCAGGCGGTTGTAGTTCTCGTTGATCAATACCATGGTGTATCTCCTTTTATTCTTCGCTGAACGCCCGCTGCAACGCCTCAAGCATCACATCCACCGGCGCTTTTTTCCCTGTCCATATCTCAAAGCCGATCGCCCCCTGGTGAACGAGCATGCCTGCCCCGGTGATTAGCTTCTTCGCGCCCCGCTTTTGCGCCTCCTTAAGAAACGGCGTCATCGGCGGGTTCGGGATCACATCGCACACCACTAACTCATCTGATATGTCCGCCATGTCGATGTCCGGCAGGCTCGTATCGGGATGCAGCCCTACGGATGTCGCGTTCACCAGTATCTCCGCATCCGCGGGTATGATGGCTGTTCCCTGCCATTTGAAATACTCGGTCTCGCAGCCGGTACTGTTTGAAACCAACGCTGCCAGAGACGTCCCGCGCTCCTCGTTACGGTTAAATATGTATATCTTCTTCGCGCCCGCCAGAGCAGCTTCCACCGCGATCGCCCGGCCCGCGCCGCCCGCACCCAACAACGCAATCGTCGCGCCGTTGAGCGCCACGCCCGCCTCGTCCAGCGCGCGCACAAAGCCCTGACCGTCTGTGTTGTATCCAATCAGCGTGCCGCCGTCGTTCTTCACAGTGTTTACCGCGCCGATCAGCGACGCGCTCTTGTCCACCTTGTCCAAGAACGGGATGCAGGCTACCTTATGCGGAATCGTGAGGTTGATGCCCCTGAAGTTCAGCGCCCGAAGCGACTGCATCGCGTCCTTCAAGTCCTCCGGCCTCACCAGCAGCGTCAGGTAGTGCCAGAACAGCCCCTTGGCTTCAAACGCTGCGTCCTGTATGACCACGGTCGGGTTCTCGTCCACCGGGCAGCCGAACACGCCCACCAACTCCTGCCGAAAATTCTTCGCCATATGTGCTTCTCCTCTTTATTATGCAAACCAACAGGGGCCTGTCAGATTGTAAAAAACCTGGAGAAATGGTCCCGGGCTCAGGCTGACAATAAAGGTCTAAGACCGTGAAGGTTCCGCCTCCACACCACCGCTTAAGGGGCTTGCCCCTTAAGAAACCCGCCAGGAAAATGCCTTTACAAAGGCATTTTCCGTTACTTCTTGACGTCCCGGTCCTCTAAGACAAGAGGGCTGGATGCCTCACTCCAATCGGCGATAGGCGACTGGGAAAGGGAAAGCGACTTAATCCTGTCACTACCTCCAAGGCCCGTTTCCTTTGTCTGTCAGCCTTTTTTATTCTACCCCAATACGCGCGCATGCGTCAACACCATAGGCTTGTCCTGCCGTCCGGCTGTCAGCCAGGTATGCGTACCGGCATGCCGGACACAAAATCACTGGGACGCAGCCGCTCATTGGCGGACAACAGCGCGCTGACGGGGATGCCGTGCCGCTCCGCGACGCTCACCAGCGTATCCTGCGGCTCCAGAGTATACCACTTGCCGCCATGCTCCGCCTGCCGCTTCACCTGCACCGACTGCCCGGACTTTACGTCCATCGGATTGACTCCGGGATTCAGCGTGCAAAACGTAGTCAGGTCCATGCCGAACTTGCGCAGCACGTCAAACAGACCCTCGTTCTCCGCTAGCGTGTAGGCGCCGTCCGCCTGTAATCGCTGCACGGGCGGTATCACGATCACCTGTCCCGCCAGCACATAATTCGGGTTCAGATACGGATTGGCCGCCAGCAGATCCGCCAATGTCAGCCCGTGCCGCCGCGCCACAACCAGCAGCGTCTCGCCGCGCCGCAACGCATAAAAAGCCCCGTGTGTACATCCGCCCAACACACAGGGGATCTTGAGCCAGCGGCCCGGAACAGTGTCGCCCGTACCGTTTTTATCCCGGAGCGCCTGTTCGCTGACGGCAAACCTCTCGGCTACTGACTTGATGCTGTCGCCCGGCTGTACCTCATAATGAAAATAACTGTAAGCGCATTGCGCCATAATGAATCGCCTCACCCATAGAAAATTAGTCGTCCTATATCCTATGCGCCAAGGCGGCGGTTAAGAAGCGGAAGTTTTGTCTTCTATCAGCGAAATAAGGGGATACATGTCGTTATACTGCTTTTGCAGGAACAGGTGGCTGCCTTTCGCGAACAGCGTTTCGGCGGCGGCATCCGCGGCGGCCAGCCCCAGCCGCTCGTGTGCGCACAGCACCGGCGATATGCCGTTTATGTCGCTCGTCGCCTGTTTGTTGAGGCACCCACAGTGGTGGTTGCAGCGCGCCTGTATCGCGCAGTCCGCGCATGCTCCGGCGGTTTCCTCCGCCCGGTGGTACAGCCGCATCCGCCGACTCTCGTCGATGCCGGTAAACACGTCGCCCACGGCGTATTCATCCTCGCCCACAAACTGCACGCACGGGTACAGCCGCCCGTCAGTATCAACCGACAGCTGCTTGATGCCCAGCTGGCACCGCTGCTCACAGTAGCGCTCCCCGTCGATGTGTGAGCGCATCTTCACCTCGAAAGGAGAGAAATAGAACTTTTCCTCCGCGAGCGTCCAGTCGATATACATATCGGCGAGACGGCTGAACTGGCGCTCCAGCTCCTCCATGTGTGTGTCCGTCCAAGCCGCATCCTTCTCATAGTTCAGCGAGCAGATGTAATACTTGAAGCCAATGTCGTGCAGACGCTGCACGCCGTCCGCGTACAGCCCCACCGTGTCCGGGTTCACCACCATCATGGCGCAGGCATACGGCTGGTATTGTAGCAGCCGCTTCGCCGCGTCCTCCACGCGCCCATAGCTGCCCACGCCGTCCGCTAAAATGCGGTGCGCGTCGTGCGCCGCCTGCGTGCCGTCCAGGCTCAGCGCGATCATCACCCGGTTGTCAGAGCAAAACCGCAGAAAATCATTGTCCAGCAGCGTGCCGTTGGTGGTCAGCTTGAAGTGGAACCCACAGCCCTGCATCTCTCCTATAGCTTGGGCGTATGCCACCGTCTCGCGTATCAGGTCCTTGTACAGCAGCGGTTCGCCGCCGAAGAATGACAGTCCCACGCTGCCGCCCGGCGTCGCGGCTCTGTCCACCGCGGCGCGTACGGTCTCCGCCGCCATGTGTTTCGGCTTCTGCTTGTGTACATAGCAGTAATGGCACTGCAGGTTGCAGATGTTTGTCAGGTGCAGCGTGTAATGCATCAGATGACCCCCTGTTTTTTGAGCCACTCGAAGAAGTCCTTGGCCTGGGCTTTAAGTTGCTCCCTGGCGAGGGCAGAACTCTCCTCGCTGGGCTGAGATGACATATCGTCGGGCTCTTTAGGGCCGGCGCTCACGCACGGGTCGTACAGCACGCCCACGTTATAACCGCAGCTGTCCGGTGCCGCGCCTTCCAGCGCCTCGCTGAGCTGCGCCGCCGCGTCCGCCGTATCATATCTCCCGGCGGAAACGGTCTCTTCGCCGTAATTCCAGTCCCGCACATCCGCCGTCGATACGTATTCGATGGACACGCCGTGCGCCGCATCCGCGAAGTCCGGGCTGAACGTGATATATACATCCGGCGGCCTCGTGGCGTCTGAGTCGTACATGTCCGTGGCTGGCTGCAGCACGTTGGAAAAGGACGGCGTATCGCTTTGGGTGAAGCTCAGGCCATAGTCTGCCGCCGCAGCGTTGATCACGCTGAGCGCCTCCTCCTCCGACAGAAACGCGGGTGGAGCGATCATCACGCAGCCGAACACACCCATCCCTTCGCCGTGCAGAAAAAGCGGCGCGATGTTGACAGTTGGTGCTGCCGGTTCTCCGACAGTCGACATTTCAATGACAGGGGTCTCCTCGGGCAGGGTGGTGCCGCAGGCAGACGTTCCCTCCGTCGCCATCTCGGGTGGCTGCGGTACCCCAGCCAGCGGTGGCTCCGGGGCGCAGCCTGCCAGTGACATTGCCGCCAGCGTCCCCAGCGCGATCCGCGCCGCCGCGTTGCCCGCCCACCGATGCGGCGGCCGGGCCTTCAGCGTGTCCGCAGATACCTCTTCTTTAACCGGATACTTGGGAGCCTTGACACTCCGCACAGGTTTGAGTTCCATACCGTCCTCCCGGCTATATCACACCTTGGCTCTTCAGCCATTCGAAAAAGTCCTTCGCCTGCTTTTTGAGCTGGTCCACTGATATCTCCCGCGACGCTGATTCCGATTTCTCCGACAGCTCGCACGGGTCATACAGTACGCCGGCAGTTGAGATGGTGTCGCTGTATGCATCATCCAGCGCGTCGCTCAGCTGCGCCGCCGCGCCTATAGTGTCATACTGCTCTACGCTGCACCCCACGCCCGTGTCCCTGTGCCACGCTTTCACGTCCTCCACCGAGACAAACTCGATCGCCACGCCATGCGACGCATCCATGAAGTCCGGACACAGCGTAATGTACGTATCGGATGGCAGGGCGTTTTCCGGCTGCATGATGTTCACGGACGGCTCCAGCACGTCCGTGAAATCGACGCTCACCTGTGCCGAAAACTCAAGGCCGTAATCCTTCGCCACATCGTTGACCAGGCTCAGCGCTTCGTCCTCCGAGAGAAATACCGGCGGCGCCACCATCTGGCACCCGTACGCGCCCATGCCGTTGCCGTGTATGAACAGCGGCGCGATGGGGATCGTAAGCGCCAACACCCCTCCCGGCAAGACTGCATTGATCACCGGCGTTTCCATCGGAGCCGCAAGTGGCGCGCCACCGAACGACACGCAACCCGCCAGCGACACCGTCGCCAGCGTTCCCATCGCGATCAACGCCGCCTTGTTCGCCGCCCACCGCTGCGACGGCTGCGCTTTCAGCGTCTCCGGCGAGAAGTCCTCCCTTCGCGGATAATTGGGCGCTTGCTTGCCGCCCACAGGCCTGATCTCCATATCCACCTCCGCCACCAACTGCTCTGTCTCCTGCCGCGTA
>JAEWWC010000196.1 GCA_023396555.1 Bacillota bacterium | reverse complement strand
AGGAAGGAAACGGCAGTCCATTTCCAGCTTTGCGTTTCTTTTTTAATGGTCCAGCATGTAGTGCCGCAGGGCCAGTGCATCAGTGAGAAAAGCATCGTACAGATGGCTGTCAGCCACGTCCAGCCATGAGAGATGAGGAGTTCTCTGAGCTGATCGAGTGAATCCAGCTCCAGTATACTCCCTGTGGCCATATAGCTCATGATGATGATGGGCACGACAATCTCATTGGCCGGAAACCCGAGGATGAATGCCATCAATATAAAACCGTCAAGGCCGAGGAGCCTTGCAAACGGGTCAAAGAAATTGGCGCAATGCGTTAAAAGGCTTAAGCCATCCACATTGATATTCGCCAGGGTCCAAATGATCAGCCCCGCCGGTGCGGCTACCATAACAGCTCGGCCCAATACAAAAAGCGTTCTGTCAAGAATGGATCGGACAATGATCTTTCCGACCTGTGGCTTGCGGTAAGGGGGGAGCTCGAGCGTAAATGAAGAGGGCATGCCTTTTAGTATCGTCCTGGAAAGCACTCTGGAAATAAACAACGTCATGAGTATGCCAAACAAGATGACGGCTACAAGCACCAGGGCGGATATGACCGATTGAAAGGGCCCGGCGACAACCGCGGCAAAGAACATGGTGATGATCGCAATCAGCGTGGGGAACCGTCCGTTGCATGGCACAAAGTTGTTTGTTATTGTGGCGATCAGCCGCTCGCGCGGGGATTCGATGATGCGGCAGCCGACGACGCCCGCTGCGTTACAGCCAAACCCCATGCACATCGTGAGCGCTTGTTTACCGCAGGCGCACGCCCGTTTGAAGAATTTATCCATGTTAAACGCGACCCGTGGCAGGTAACCCAGGTCTTCAAGCAGCGTAAACAGCGGGAAGAATATCGCCATGGGCGGCAGCATCACGGATACCACCCAGGCCAGCGTTCTGTACATGCCGAGAACGAGAATACCGTGGACCCAGGCAGGCGTCCCCAGCCAGGCAAAGAACGCCGTCAGTTGATCCTCGATCCAGAACAGACCATCCGCAAGCAATGAGGATGGCAAATTCGCGCCGGTGATCGTGAGCCAGAATATCAGACCCAGCAAGGCCAGCATGATGGGGAGACCAAATATCCTCGATGTCAGTACCTTATCGATCCGGCGATCCGTCAGATTATACTTTTCGTTTTCAAACTTGACGACTTGCCTGCATATGTGCTCCGCACGCTTAACAATGTCGGAAACAATGCGGTCGCGCAGTGCTTCCGGATCGATTCCTGCTTCATGCAGTATCTTTTTGGCTTCGTCAACCCGCTGTATGATTCTCGCGTTTTCCATCAGGTCAAACCCTAAGTATTTCTTGACGGCTTCGAGTAACTTGTCGTCACCATCCAGCAGTTTTAAAGAGATCCACCGGCTGTTCAGTTTGTTGTTGAGAATTGCTTCTGCTGCGGGTTCGATAATGCCAATCGCTTTTTCAACGGTTTCATCGTAGGTGATTCTACGCGGCTTTGTATCAGAACCATGTGAGATGCTATAAACCGCATCCATCAGTTCCTTTAACCCCTGGCCTTTCCGCGCGTTGGTTCCGATCACCGGTATGCCCAACTGCCGCGATAGCGACTCAATATCAACGCGTATCCGTTTCCTCCTGGCTTCGTCGATAAGATTTACGCATACGACAACTCTGTCGGTGATTTCGAGCGTTTGCAGCACAAGGTTCAGGTTACGCTCCAGACATGTTGCGTCAGTAACAATCACTGTCGCATCGGGGTCGGCAAAGCATACGAAGTCTCTGGCGACTTCTTCTTCCACGGAATTGGCCATCAGCGAGTATGTACCCGGGAGATCGACCATGATAAAGAGACTGTCCTTGTGCCGGTATCGTCCCTGCGCGTTAGTCACTGTCTTTCCCGGCCAGTTGCCTGTATGCTGTTTGAGCCCTGTCAGACTGTTAAAGACAGTACTCTTGCCGACATTGGGATTGCCAGCAAGAGCCACTATTTTATCATCAGAGGAGGTCCGTTCGATCTTCAGTTCGGTTTCCATCGCGCGAAGGCCGGTCGATTGGTTTGTCAGTCCCATTCTTTAACCTCCGGATCAATTGACTTCCACAAGTATTTTCTGAGCTTCTTCGCTGCGCAGGGCGATCACAGCGCCTCTGATATCGTAGGCAACGGGGTCGCCGGCCGGGCTTTTCAGCAAGGCCTCCACGACGGTATCGCGTATCAGCCCCAGATCCAGCATGCGTCGCCGCGTCACGCCATTGGAAATCAGCTCTTTGACTTTTGCTTTCTGCCCAAGGGGCAATGTATTTAAGGGGATATACATATCTGACATATACAGTTCTCCCGAAAATCAAGTGGTTTCTCGTTCCGAAGCTCCAAGCCGGCATTTTGTCCTCGGAACTGATTTAGCGGCGAGAAACTTTTTTTCTCTACACTATATTCCAAATAAAAAAGGAGTGTGACGAATATAATTGAAAGAACAAAGATATCCAGAGGTTTGTGATGGATAATGAGTTTCATACAGTCAGAGGATATCAGCTTCTCCAGCAAAGCAATAAACCGCTCACTCCGGCGATGGAAGACTATCTTGAGATGGTCTGCAGAAACGCCGAGGCGGAGGGTTATGTGCGCATCAATGAGCTGGCCGAAAAACTCAACGTCAGAGCGTCGTCGGCTACGAAAATGGTCCAGAAATTAGGCGAACTGGGTTTCATCAAATATAAAAGGTACGGGGTTATTGAAATCACCGAAACCGGCAAGGAATTGGGTGAATATCTGCTCAAACGCCACAGGATCATTGAGCAATTTCTCGGCATGATCGGCATAACGGATAATCTGTTGGTTGAGACCGAGCTGATCGAGCATTATATCAGCGCAAATACACTGGGGCGATTGGAGATAGTAAATAAATTCTTCTCTTCAAGCCCGGAACTGTTCAGAAGACTCAAAGGATATATAACATTGCAAATGAAGAATGATGAAGGACCGTGAATCGCTGAGAACAGATAGTCTATTACTCGATTTGAAAAGCAAACAGATAACCTCAACGACCATTCCGAATACTATCATATCAAATTGGATTTACCAAACCTTATTAAGCTTAAATTAAAAGCTTTTTTTATTATCCGATACTGCTGAAGAATATTGAAAACAAATTCTTATTTGTTGTGCCTTGACAAAGACGGATTACTGATGTAATCTATCAGCGGATAGAGGCTACAAAAGTAGTCTGTAAAGGAGGCTATCATGAACAGGCTGGCTGAAAGAATTGCCGATTCCGAGCTTGAGGTCATGCGGGTATTGTGGGAAGCGAAGACGTCTTTACCTGTTGCACAGATTCGTAAAGCGATCTGCCAAAAAACCGGGTGGGAGGGCTCAACCGCAAAGACTTTGCTGTATCGCCTGCAAAGCAAGGGCGTCGTGATGCAGGAGAGGCGGGATGTATACTACTATTCTCCATGTGTCACGGAGGATGAGTACAATGAGTATATGACACAGGCGCTGATCGACAGGCTCTACAAGGGCAGCGCGAAGAAACTGATCGCTTCGTTTGTATCGTCAAAAAAATTGAGCGACGATGATATTGCCGAATTGCAAAATATACTACGGGATGGCAAGAAAAAATGAGTAATACGATACTCACCGTACTTTCACTGAGCGTATCCGGCTCAATTCTTGCCCTGATACTCCTGGCGATACGCCCGCTTTTGAAGAACAGGGCTTCCAAAGCGTTCCAGTATTATATCTGGCTGCTGGTGCTGTTGCGGCTGGCGCTGCCATTCTCCTTTGACGGCAGTATCATGAGCCGGATCATTCCGCAAACGGCGGTGGCACAGGAGCCGGCTGATTCGGCTCCGGACGACAGCAATGGAATGCTGTCACAGGGGGTTAATATACCGCAGGGCAATGAGCCAAATACCGCGCAGGAGATTGCGCCGTCCGAAACGGCTCTAAATGGCATCGGGGCTCCGGAGCCGGAAACCTCCTCGGCATCTGCGCCGATACACTTTAACATTTGGTCGTTTGCTGTGGGACATCTGATGGAGATTTGGCTATTGGGCGCGGTTGTGCACTTCACATGGTTCATCATCGCCTATCTTCGTTTCAGCCGGAAAGTAAGAAGAACAAGCGTCCGGCCCCATCCCAAGGATATGGAGGTGTTTGCAAGGCTGCGGGGCAATGCAAACGTACACCTGGCCTGCAATCCGTATATCGATACGCCCATGATGATTGGGTTCCTGTCCCCGTGCGTTATCATTCCGCAGTTGGCGTTTGTTGAAAACGGAATGAAGCCGGAACTCCAGCATATACTCCGGCATGAACTGACGCATTACCGCCGCCATGATCTGTTGTACAAATGGCTCGTTGCAGCGGTCAGCTCCTTGCACTGGTTCAATCCATTGATGATACTGGTACGGAGGGAGATCAACCGTGTCTGCGAGCTGTCCTGTGACGAAGCGGTGGTACGCTCCCTGGGTGTAGCACAGCGGCAAAACTATGGAGAAACGCTTCTCGCAATTGCGTCGAGCAAGCGGCTTCCCGCCGGTATCGTGGCCACAACGATGTGTGAAGAAAAGCGTGCGTTGAAAGAAAGGTTGGAAAGTATCATGACATATAAAAGCAAGAGCGTATTAATGGTTGTCCTTTCCCTTGCCTTGGCCCTGCTGCTTGCAGGCTGCGGCGTGGCACTTGGCGCGGCAAATGTAATTGCAGTGACCCAATCACCAACACCAACGGATACTCCTGGGGTTTCCACAACACCTGATGAAGGAACTTCCCTGTTACCTGCTGCGACGGAAACACCGGGTGTTTCAATAGCCCCTGATAATGAAGCTTCCCCGTCTCCCGCGGCAACGGATGCTCCCAGCGATGCGGCAAGCCCGTCGCCTGCTTCGACGAGTGGTAAAAGCGATAATACAAAGACACAGGCTGTATCTGACGATCCGGTGTTGGACGCTTATAATTCCGTATTACAGAACAAGGCTGAATTCTACAGTACAGACAACAAGAAAAATATATATCTGAATGATTTTTTGACCAATAAAGAGATTTATGGAACCAACTTCAGTGTTACGCAATTTACGGTACTCGACATGGACGGCGACAAAGTGCCTGAGGTTGTTCTTGAATTATCAGTAGATGGTAACCCGCAGTTTTATGAAGTTCTGCATTATATGAACGATAAAGTTTATGGATATCTGATTGTGTACAGGGGGTTAACAGGGCTAAAAGCGGATGGAACATTTCTTTTTTCAAGTGGTGCAGCAGATAATGGAGTCGGAAAATTGAAATTCGAGCCAACGGCCTATACAACTGACAAGTTAGGGTACAGTCAGTCCAGCCAAGACGGGAGTAATTTGACCATCTCATACTTCATTAATAATAAATCCGTTACAAAAGAAGCCTTTGATTCCTTCATAAACGAACAAGTTGGAAAGAAAGATGCGGCCTGGTATAAATATTCTCAAACGAATATTGAAACGGAACTGGCATAACTTCATAATAGACAGAAGTAGTTTGGAAAAAAGGCGGCGTATTAGCCGTCTTTTTTAACGTACAGAACGCCGTTGCATACAAACTATAAGATAAAAAAGAACGCATTTCCAGTGTACTTATTTTTTGTTTTTTGTGTTGACAAAATAGCTGCAGCCGTGGCGCGGACAAAAAAGTACTGCGAACCACTGACGTGGATTCGCGATATTGGCTGCAGGCACTGCCTGCTGGTCTGGGTGTTCGTAAAGGAATAACGGCAAAAGCACGATTAAATAAGCGTTTTTTAGCGGGTATATAGTAGCATTTAACGAAACTTTTGTGTATGAGTTTGTTTTTGAGCTTCTGTTTTCGGGATTCACTACCGACAATAGAATTGCCTTTCCAACCAATGATCAAAATGATATGCATTATCATTAAATAAATAGATATCTGAAAATAGAAAGGTAATCAAATCCATGTCATCAAAAATTTCAAATATCCATTCGTCCCAATTGCCATAGCCCTCTATATCATCATCTTCCATGTCAGTTTCTATACTTTCCATTAGAATTCGAGACTCTTCAACAATGAGGTATAATGCCAGTTCTTCTATTATGCTGTGGGCTATAATCGCATTTCCCAAGGGAGCCTGCAATCGAAATCGAGTTAATGTGTCGCGCAGAATATACAAAAAATCATAATCATACCTCATAAGAAATTGTGACGGTAGTGATGTTTTAACCCATGAAACATCTATCTCCCCAATATGCGACCCTCTTGGCATTGAAGAAAGTTCTTCCATGTCCTCTTGTAAATTATCAAGAAGAATGTCACTGCCAATCACAAAAGATATAGCAGCAAGTTTGCCGAATGTATCCATTAGATATGGCGACCACGCGTCGTGAGTTCTATATTTTTCGAAATCTAATATGTCACTTGTTTCTGATTCTCCTATACCTGGGAGACTACGCCAGTTAAGCGCTTTGCAGACTCCTCTGAATTTATCATTTCTTATTGACTCTCCAGATTCGTAGCGACTCCATGTTTTTGTCCCAACGCCCGCTTTTGATGCAGCCTCTTCAATTGTGAGATTTAGTTCATTCCGTCTAAGCTTAATGGATTTGGCCAGCTCTAAGTTACCTTTTACTGATCTTTGCCCCATGTTTTTCTCCTTCTTACAGCGCAACAGCTATGACATGTCATTATAATATCACTATGTCACAATTAAATAATTCTGTCAAAGTTTTTTACCTTGAAGGGGTCTGGATGTCGGTTAAGGAATAAGGCAAAATAATTTAAAAACGTTTTCTAATAGTAACATTTAACAAATTTCAGTGCGCAAGTCGGGCTTTGCCCGCGTAGTGCACACCTTACGGCATTTGCTGGCCGTTAGAGCAGCGAGCAAGCAAATGCCGGAAAACTCAAAAGAGTGGTCATATGACCACTCTTTTGAAACGGCGGAGCCGTTCTGGTCTGGGTGAGAGGAATTGAACCTCCGGCCTCTTGAACCCCATTCAAGCGCGCTACCAAGCTGCGCCACACCCAGATGAAAACGCACGAAACTCAAAATCACGTGCGCATATTATTCTAACAACGAATGCCCCCCGTGTCAATCAAAATATGAACAAACAGCAGCTAGAGTTGCAGAGATGATGTCATTCGCATTCATCTTCGTTCAGCGCGCGCGCTAGCCACTGCTGATCAACCTTAAGGAAAACGTCGCAACCGTCCTGAGGCAGCAGTTCGTCAAAGTCCGCCATGGCATGTTCATATGCCTCGGTGGGTATTTCCACGGATATGTCCTCGTTTTCGAGCAGTACGGTAAAGCCCAGGCCGTCCGGACGGATCTCCTCAAAAAGCATGTTGTACACAGTTTGCTGGCTCGTCTGCTGACAGACGGTGGCATAAACGGCTTTCATGGCCTCGATGATACGGTCGCTTAAGCCCGCTTCAAAAATCCGCAGCTTCTCAGCAAAAGCGACGAAGGAATCCGTTACGCGGAGCATGCCAACACATTTGGATTTATAGATTGTGGGAATGGACAATTCAGATTCTTTGTAGCCTGGAACAAGGTAAATGCAGTAACCGCGGTCTGAGTTGCAGCATAAAAATACCTCGTCCACGAAAAAGCGCCGGCTGCAGCCCGGGCATGTCCATTCGAAAAAAGTACCGTCCAGCAATTGGTTTTTTAGGGTCGTATCAGAAGAAATATCAGCCATGGCCGGAATTTTGTGCGTACCGGACGCATGACACGCCGGACATTCAATCGTATGTTCTCTCATGTTTTCTCCTATTGCGCTTTGGCAGCAGTTTCTGTCAGCACCTCGATCGTACGTTCACGTGAATTCTGCAGTTCATCAGCAATGGGGCTGTTTGCTATGGACGCAAGGTCCGCCGGATATACCACAAACCGCCCCTTGTCGGAATTGGCACACAGCGTGGGTATGTAGGTGAGCGAAGAAAGCGACGTCACGTTAGTATCCGCCGTTTTCTCCAGCGTCATGCAGACGATCACGCCGTCTTTGTGCATGGTTTTGCCCATGCTGGATATAAAGTTGCCCAGCGAATACAGCACCGGCACGGGGCCGCGCTCCGTTTGTATGGTCTCGAACGGCTGCGTGCAGTGGGGGTGCGAGCCGAGTATGATGTCCGCTCCGGCATTTGCGATAAATTCCGCCATCTTGCGCTGCGTCCGGTTGGGGTTATGCGTATGCTCGGTGCCCCAGTGAACGCTGACGATGACGAAATCTGCGCCGGCTTCCTTCGCAGCGGCGATGTCGGCGGTCACCAGGTCCTCGTCGTAACGGTCCACCATGAATGCGTTGCCGCTTCCGGGACTGTTGTTCAGCACATCGGTATAGGCCAGCACCGCCACCTTGATGCCCTTGACGTCCGCTATCAGCGGCTTTTTGTCCTCGGGCGCGGCATAAGCGCCGGTATGCGGGATGTTGTGCTGGTCCAGCTTCTGCAGCGTTTTGATGATGCCGTCCGCCTTGTAGTCGCCGATGTGATTGTTCGCGTTGGTCAGCACGTCAAACCCGCAGCCCAGCACGGCGGTGAGAAACGATTCGGGCGCGTTGATTTTGGGATTGCCGGAAGACGCGGTGGGCGCTCCGGATTCCAGCGCAGATGGATTAGCGGTACCCGAGTGGGTCGCCGTCAGTGACGTGTTACCGCTGTCCTCAGAACCGGAATCGCCGGTGTCCGGAATCTCCGGCGTCTCTGCGGGAGGCTGTTCGGTGGGCACGGGAGAAGAACTGCCCGGCGTAGGCGTGGGCGACACGTTATCGGACGATGAAGCCGTATAATTATAACCATCAGCCACCAGCGTCTCCAGATTGCCGATGGCAAGGTCGGCAGAGGAGATGGTGTTCTTGACTTCCTCGAAGCAGTAGTCAAAATTATAAGTCTTGCCGCTTTTGGCCGAACTCAGCTGCGCGCTCAGGCACAGCAGATCGCCCACCGCCATTATAGTAATACGCTCAGGCTCGGGCACCGGTGTGGGAGTGGGGTCTGGCGTGGGAGTTGGAATGGATTCCGGTGTGGGCGTCGGAGCAGGCACTGCGGTTGGGGCAGGCGTGGAAACTACGACGGTTGCGGGTTTGCTCTGGCAGCCGGTCGTCAAAAATATAAAGAAACAGACCATCACCAATAATACACGTTTCATCAACAACTTCCTTGAATCGACTATTTATATCATCATATCACGCGATGCTTATACGGACAAGCATATAACTGTAAAGTAAGCATATGTATAGAGATGTGATTTACATATTATTCTTTGTTTGTTCATGTTTAATTTGATATAATGAAACACGATATATATTTCACCGTTTTCGCTGCTTCAAGGAGGATATATGATGAATAAAAAGTGGGGCGTACTGCTGCTTTCAGTTTTGCTGGCTGTTTTGCTGACGGGCTGTCAGTTTTCAATAAATTGGGGCGGCGATTCTCCTTCCAACCTCTGGGGCGACGGGGAGGCGGCGGCGGAAAGCAGTGAACTGCCCACGCTGCCCAATGACGATGACCTGATACCGCTCGACGTGCTGATGGGGTATTCGGAGTATACTCCTCCCCAGATATCTGCCGGCGGAGACATGATACTGTACCGCCATATGACGGACTATATGGATTCCGTTGTGGTGGAAGACTGGGCAACGGGCAAGGAAACGGTGGTGCCATGGCCGGATGTATCGGGCAACCCCAGCTTCACATGGGCGCCGGATGGCGAGACGGTGCTGTTCTTCGTGGACGACATGGGCGACGAGAACTACGGGCTGTATACTGCGAACATCAAAACCGGGCAGACGAATACAATACTGCCGGGCGGCGATAACGATTGCTATTACGTATCCGACAACCCCGCGAACGACAAGGAGATCTATCTCTCGGTGTTCAACTTCACCACGAATCTGTTCGACCTGTATCTGTACAACTACGAAACGGGCGCAAACAAGCTGGTGCTGCAGAACCCCGGTGATGTGACGGGCTATATATTCGACAACGGTGGCGCGCTGCGCATGGTGACGCGGACGGACAACGAGGCGGGCAGCCACACGTGGCTGAAAGGACCCAACGCTTCCGGCATAACGTTCAACGAAACGGACTGGCAGGAGGAGGACGCGCTTTCCTGGGACTACGAGGATGTGGATACCAGCGGTGTGCTCGGCTTCATGCAGGACAACGAGCGTGTGCTGTTTGAGGATTCGTCCGACAGCAACACGTCCTCGCTGTGCACATACAAACTGGATACCGGAGAGACCCAACAGATATTCAATGACCCGAACTACGACATTAGCGGTTCGTGGACGGATCTGGAGTTGGATAAAGTGACCGCGGTCAGCGTGTACGCGGATAAACTGGAATGGCACGTGCTGGATGACAGCTTTCAACCGGATTATGACGTGCTGAGCGCAATTGACGAGGGCTCCTTCGAGATATTTGGTTCAAGTGAGGGTGATGCCTATTGGCTGGTGGCGTACATGTCCGACACCAGCGAGATGGACTACTACGTATACGACATGGCGCAAAAGGAGGCGACGTTCCTGTTCAACGCCCGGCCTGAGGTGGGCGAGCTGGACCTCTCGCCGGTGGAGCCGATGTCCTTCACCGCAACGGACGGGTTGAAGATCGAAGGATATGCGACGTTCCCGCTGGATTCGGACAGGAAAGACCTGCCCACGGTGGTGCTGGTGCATGGCGGCCCGTGGGTGCGCGATACATGGGAATACAATCCGGAGGTGCAGTTCCTCGCAAACCGCGGCTATCTGGTGCTGCAGGTGAACTACCGCGGTTCCTCCGGCTACGGTAAGGATTTTCTGCTGGCGGGCGACAAGGAATGGGGACGCAAGATGCATCAGGACATACTGGACGCGGTGGACTATGCGGTGGACCAGGGGTGGACGGATTCGGAGCGCGTGGGGGTATATGGCGCGTCCTACGGCGGCTATGAGGCGCTGGTAAGCGCCGCGTTCTCGTCCGACGTGTTCCAGTGTGCGGTGGACGCATTCGGACCATCCAGCCTGCTGACGTTCATTAAGGCGATACCGCCGCAGTGGTCGGTGGAATATCAGGATCTGATACGCTCAGTGGGCGATCCGGATACCGAGGCGGAGGATATGAAAGCCCGGTCACCGCTGTATTTCGCGGAAGACATCGAGATACCGATGCTGATCGCACAAGGGGAAAATGACGTCCGCGTGCCGCAGAGCGAGTCCAAGCAGATGGTGGACGCGCTCCAAAAAGCGGGCGTGCCGGTGACATATATGCTGTTCCCGGACACCGGCCACGGGTTTAACTCGCTGCAGGCGCGGGTAGATTTCTACTCGGAGATGGAAAGCTTCTTCTCCGAGCATCTGGGCGGGCTGTCAAGCGGAGAGTCATAAAGACGGCGACAACAGTGGGTTATCCTTAATCGGGGATAGCCCCTTTTTGTTGCATTGTTGCGATTTGGAGGGGAGAATAATGGGCGTCTGATCAGTCGTATCAGTAGACAGTAGCGCCAAACAAGCGCCAGACACGGCGGCAGACAATATAATTCTGATCAGCCGGGAAATAAGCCGCGAACAATGGGACGGTATCATTTTCTGCTTTCCTGAATGACTATATTAGCTTGCACTCTTTTTAATTTATATCGGCTCAAGCGGCTTATATGTGGATTGGGAAGCCTGAAGGGGCTGTTAACTGATGCTTTTACCTTATATTAGCCGGAGACCGTAAATACCTCTGTTTGACAGCGCCCGGCAGTGGTATAATTATTTATCGGGTTTATCAAAGCAAAAGGGGATTTTCATGAAAAGCAAGCGAGCACATTACGACGTGGCCATCATCGGCGGCGGCATCGGCGGGCTGATGGCAGCGCACCGGCTTTCCGTTTCCAATCCGGCTCTCAATATCATACTGCTGGAAAAAGGCACTGCGCTGGAGCACCGCAGCTGCCCGATGATCACTAAAAAGTCTGTCACCTGCATACACTGCGCGCACTGTGCCATTATGGAGGGTATGGCGGGCGCGGGGGCGTTCAGTGACGGTAAATATATCATATCCACCGAATACGGCGGCTGGCTGACGGATTATCTGCCGCCCGCCACGGTGATCGATTATATCGAGCAGGCGGATAAGCTGCTGGTGGGCTACGGTGCGACGACGGATCGTTATCAGCCCGACAACGAGCTGAAGAAGCTTTGCGTCCAGCACGATCTGCACATGCAGCAGGCGAGCTTGAAGCACCTCGGGACGGACGCAAACTTCGAAACGATGAAACACATGGTGGCCGATGTGGCCCAGCGCGTGGAGATACTGACGCGCACCGAGGTGCTGGACGTGGATAAGGACGCACACAAGCTCACCACCAAGGATGGGGAACTGAATGCGGACAGCATTATATTTGCCGTGGGGCGCGTGGGCAGCCGCATGTTCTCAAACTGGTGCCGGAAAAACGGCGTGGAGATGACCAACAATCAGGTAGACATCGGCGTGCGTGTGGAGCTGCCGTCGATGGTGTGGGAACACTTCTCACAGCGCATCTACGAACCAAAGATCTGGTACCGCAGCAAGCGCTACGGCGATACCACGCGCATGTTCTGCTTCAACGAGCGCGGTAGCGTGGTGATGGAGAACACCGACGGCGTGCTGACGGTGAACGGGCATTCGTACAAGGGTGAGGACAAAAAGACGCAGAACTCCAACTTCGCGCTGCTGTCCACAATACGTTTTACGCAGCCATTCAAGGACCCGATCGAATACGCACGCTACGTGGCGTCGCTGGCGAACCTGATCAGCGGCGGCAGCGTGCTGGTGCAGCGGTTGGGCGATCTGGAGGCGGGGCGGCGCACCGACGCCGCGCGGCTGCGCGTGTCTACCACTGCGCCCACACTGGACGTGGTGCCGGGGGATTTGAGCCTGTGCATGCCCAAGCGGCAGCTGGACAACATCATCGAGACGCTGCACGCGCTGGACCGCGTGGCGCCCGGCACGGCCAACCACGACACGCTGCTGTACGGCATCGAGTGTAAATACTATTCCGCAAGGCCGGCGGCGGAGAAATTTGAGCTGATCGGCTGCAAGGATATTTACGCGGTGGGCGATGGCGCGGGATTCACACGCTCGCTGTCTCACGCGGCGGCACACGGCCTGTACGTTGCGGACCTTATCGCAGGTAAGAGGAAATGATGAAGCTGTTTTTCATCGGGCGGCGGGAGGCGCTGAACCCGTTTAACGACTACCGGCTTGTCGCGCTGCGCCCCACCATCAGAGCGCTGTTTATAGTGGTGGCTGGTTTCAACACGCTACTGCTGATCCCCGACATGATCAATCTCACGGGGGAACGGGCTGTGGCGGTGCTCACGCTGAGGGTGGTCTATACGCTGATGGTATTGTCCACTTTTCTGTGGGTCATGAGGCTTAAAAACTTTCGTGCCTATGCGATGCTGGTTACTTTGCTGGAAGCCGCCGCGTTGGCCGTTTTCCTTGTCGTGTTCATACTTTATCCGGCGCCGGATTTTTCAATCCAGACGCTGGGCATGATGGTGATCGTCATGCTTATCTTTCTGACGCCAAACGACTGGGTCAACATGAACGCGGTGGCGTGGGCGGGCATCGCATGCTTTCTGTTGAGCGCGATGTTCATTGTTCGCGACGCGGAGCCTGGTAAAATCGCCGCGGGCATGATCTATTTGGGTGTGGTGTCGGCGTTGTGTGCCATATTCGCGCTGCATATCCGAGCCTATCAATACCGGGAGTATGTGTCCCACACCGACCTGCTGCGCGACTACGCGACGGATCCGCTCACGCGCCTTGGCAACCGGGTCAGGCTGGAGGAGGAAGCTGCGAAGTGGATGGACTGGTCTCTCAAGTATAGTGTGCCGCTTTCGCTGGTGGTGATGGACGTGGACAACATGAAGAAGGTGAACGATACCTATGGTCACATACAGGGTGACGCTGTTCTTTGTCAGGTGGCGGAGGAGTTGTGTGCCAACCTGCGAAAGAACGATGTGTGCGTGCGTTGGGGCGGAGATGAGTTTATGATGCTGCTGCCCAATACCCATATCCGGGAGGCGGAAAGGCTGGCCGGTCGTGTGCGGCGTGCGATAAGCAGCCGAGCGTTCACCCCGCCGGTGAAGATGACGTGCAGCTTCGGCATCGCGCCGATGCAGCCGGGACTGAGCCTCAGCGCGCTCATCGCGAAAGCGGACGAATCAATGTACGCGGCGAAGAAGACCGGCAAAAATGCTATCCGGACAGCCGGGCATTCGGTGTCCGGCAGGACAGATTTATCGGTCTAACCGGGTATCAGCTCTTATTATTGCGAGCTTACTGTACTTTACGTTTGAATATTGAGATAATCCACCTTGTGCTGCCATAGCTTTGAGCGGCAGCAACAGTGTTGACCAACTCCCATCCGTGAAATCCTAATTCATTTAATTGATTTTGAAATGCGCTTTGATCAACTTTTCCACCTAAGACGCCTTTGGCGTCTGTGAACAGTGTTTTGTATTCAAACTTCTCCATCTTGACACGCTCCTTTACTTAGTGAGTGTTTTATAAATCAGTACTGCGGCACGCCTAATAAAATGTCTACTTGCCTCTTTCAAGCATATCAAAAACAAGGGTAAGCTACAACCTTTCCTGTGACAGCACACCATATCGCGGTAATTTTGTGTCCCGGAAGCTGGGCGATGGGTTTTACCCTTTACTGTACTGACAACAAGTGGTATACTGCGGCAAGAGAATTATCCTTGGAGGGCAGATATGATCGAGATTAATGGGGTATCAAAGACATACAGCGGTCGTGTAAAGGCGGTGGACAACATCTCCTTAACGGTGGAGCCGGGCAGCATATACGGCTTTCTTGGGCCCAACGGCGCAGGCAAGACGACGACGATCAAGCTGATTGCCGGAATCATTCAGCCGGACAGCGGCGTTATCCGCGTGAATGGTTATGACACCGCCAGAGATGCGGTGAAGGCTAAGATGTCTGTCGGTTTTGTGCCGGACGACCCCAACATTTTTTTACATTTGAAGGGCGTGGAATACTTGAAGTTCATGGCGGATATATACGAAGTGGAAGCCGGGCAGCGCCAAAGCGTGATCAGCTCGCTGGCAGAGCGCTTCGACATGACGAAGGCGCTGGGCGACAAGATTCAGAGCTACTCGCATGGCATGCGCCAGAAGATCGTGATAATGGGCGCGCTCATGCACCGGCCCAAGGTATGGATACTTGATGAGCCGATGACAGGGCTGGATCCCAAGTCCGCGTTCGAGCTCAAGTCAATGATGCGCGAGCATGCGGACGCGGGCAACACGGTGTTCTTCTCGACGCATGTGCTGGAGGTGGCGGAGAAGCTGTGCGATAACGTGGCCGTGATTGGCGCGGGGCATATACTGTATTCGGGCGGCATGGACGGGCTCAAAACGAGCAGCGATACGTCGCTGGAAAAGATGTTTTTGGAGATGACGGAACATGCGTAAGATATGGGTATTGCTCAGGGTACTGCTGAGAAGTGGCGGCATATTTTCGTCGCAGAAGAAGGGGCGCCAGTGGTGGGTGCCACTTCTGCTGGGAATCGCTTTTTTAAGCTTCGCATTTTCCGTGGGCATGATGGCGCTGGGCTTTTACGAGGTGACGGCGGCAGCGGGGGCGCAGGGCATACTGGTGCCGCTTGCTCTGGGGGCCACTTCTGCCGTCATATTCATATTCGGCGTGTTCTATGTGATATCTGTGATGTATCATGCGGACGACGTGCAGCTGCTGCTAGCGCTGCCGGTGCGGCCTTATCAGATACTGGGCGCAAGGTTCCTGACTCTGGTCATATACGAGTATATATTTGAATCTTTCATATTGCTGCCGATACTGGTGGTATACGGCATCAAAAGTGGTGCGGGAGCGCCCTACATACTCTACTCGGTGATACTGTTCGCGATACTGCCTGTGATCGCGCTATCGATGGCGGCGGCGTTGGTGATGCTCGTGATGCGCTTCACCAGCTTCGGCAAGAACAAGCAGGCGTTCAAGTTCGTGGGAGGCATCATCGCGCTGGTACTGGCGATCGGCCTCAACGTGGGGCTGCAGAGCGCGGCGAGAAGCTTTACGCAGGAGCAGCTGATGGCGCTGGCCACCGACTCATCGTCGCTCGTCGGCGTGGTGGAGCGTATATTCCCCGGTATAGGCTTTGCGTCGCAGGCACTGCTGCACAGCATGGCGCTGAGCGGGCTGTGGAACCTGCTGCTGTTCATACTGTGCTCCGCCGCGGCAGCTGGCATATTTCTGCTGCTGGGGCAGCTGCTTTACTTCAAGGGCCTGGCCGGCGTTTCGGAGGCAGCGGGCAGGCGGCGCGCTCTCTCGGCAGCGGAGCTGGGCAAAAGTACGGCGGGAACGTCCGCAGTGCGGTCCTATATCGCCAAGGAGATGCGCATGCTGACGCGCTCTCCCATCGCTTTTTTGAATTGCGTAGCGATGAACTTCATTTGGCCGGTGCTGGTGTTGGTGATGATGATCAGCGGCAACGGTTCTTTATCCACAGTTAGCGGCATGATGGGCAATTTTAGTCCGAGCGGCATCGTTGCGGTGTTGGTGGGCGTCAGCGCGTTCATATCGTGCGGCAACGGCATCACCAGTACGACGATATCGCGCGAGGGGCGCTCGATGTATTTCATGAAGTACATCCCCCTGCCCGTTGAAAAGCAGCTGAAAGCCAAGCTGTATACCGGCATGCTACTGTCCGGCATGGGCGTTTTGATCGTGACTGTGCTGGCGGTGGTGTTGGGCGCGGGCATACTCGCGGCGCTGATCGCGTTGGCGCTCAGCTTTGTCGCGCTCACGGCGGGTTCGCTGGCGGGGTTGCTGATCGACGCGGCGCGTCCCAAGCTGAACTGGGTCAACGAGCAGCAGGCCATCAAGCAAAACCTGAATATGATGCTGCATATGCTGGTGGGGCTGCTGATGGCGGCCGTGATCGTGCTGCCTGTGCTGATTGCGGGGATGCAGCTCGTGTGGGCAGCCGTCTATATACTGCTGGTATCGGGCATATCGGCGCTGCTGATGTGGCGCGGCATGGTGCACGGCTCGGCCCGGCGCATCGAAGCGATGGACGTCTGAGCTCAAATATGGATTGTGGCGTTTGGCAGTATGCGGTATAATATAGTCAACTTCATGAAAGGAAGTGGAACGATATGATAGTCGGTATTGTGATAGGCGCGGTGCTGCTGATATTGGTCATCTGGTTCATCGCTTCATACAACGGCTTTATCAGGCTGAAGAACAGCATTGAGGAAGCGTTCTCGACGATGGACGTATACTTAAAGAAGAGATACGACCTGATTCCCAACCTGGTGGAGACGGTGAAGGGCTATGCCAAGCATGAGAAGGAAACGCTGGAGCGCGTGATGGCGGCGCGCAACGCGGCGGCCTCGGCGACGACGGTGGAAGGGCGCGTTGAGGGCGAGAACATGCTGCAGAGCACGCTGAAAAACCTGTTTGCCGTGGCGGAAGCGTACCCGGACCTCAAGGCCAACGTGAACTTCCTGGAGCTGCAGGGCGAGCTGCGGCGCATTGAGGACGAGATCGCCAACTCAAGGAAGTACTATAACGCCATCGTCAAGACATACAACACCAAGCGTGAGGTGTTCCCCAGCTCTATCGTAGCCGGGATGTTCCACTTCGAGAAGAAGCCATTGTTCGAGGTGGGGTCGGAGGCGGAGCGCGAGAACGTCAGGGTGCAGTTCTGATTCGGATAATGACAGCTTTGAACGGCGCATCGGATGTAAGATGCGCCGTTTTGTCCTGCGCGGATTAAGGCGCGGGGGGAGGGGCGAAATGAAGAAGATATTGCTCGCGGTGATGGCGGCAGCGCTGATGCTGCTGTGTTTCCCGATGGCGGCCAGTGCCGATGCGGCGTACGATATCACGAGCTACGACGTGCATATCACGGTATCGGAGAACAACGTCATCGACGTGGTGGAGCGGCTGACACTAAACTTCACCGAGCAGCGGCACGGCTTCTATTACTATCTGCAGGACCGGGGTACAGCGTACCGGGAAGTCAATGGCGAGTCTGACCCGGTTAGCTATCGTTACAAGGTGTCCGACTTCAACGTGCAGGGCTACAAATTTGAGCTGTCCCGTGAGAATGGCGAATATGCCGGCGACAGCTATTTGAAGGCGCAGATCGGCGACCCCGATACGTATGTTTATGGTGAGCAGGTATATGTGATCAGCTACAAGTGCAATCTGGGCGACAACGGTGTGGACACGTTTGACGAGTTCTACCGCAACCTCATCATGTGCCACGCGGACGATACGATCGGCAGCGCAAGCTTTATTATTCAATTGCCCAAGGACTTCGACGAATCCGCGGTCAGCTTTACATTGGGACAGTACGGTTCCACGAATGAAGAAAGCGTGGCCTGGGAGAAGGACGGTGATGCGGTCAAAGGATATGTCACACGGCCGATGCAGGGCGGAGAAATACTGACGGCGAGATTCCAGTTCCCAGACGATTATTTTACGGGCGAGACGGACCCGGAGGCTGCCTGGAATATATTCGTTTACGTGATAAGCGGAATATGCGTGCTGTTGGCGGCGCTGCTGTGGCTGCTGGTGGGGCGCGACGATCCGGTGTATCCCACGGTGGAGTTCTACGCGCCGGAGGGCATGACGCCTGCCGAGGCCGGCTATGTAATTGACGGCTGCGTGGACAACAAGGATGTGGTGGCGCTGATACTTTACTGGGCGGACAAAGGCTATCTGGACATCGTGCAGCGGGATAAGAATGACTTTGACTTTGTCAAAAAGCGTGAGCCGGAGAACCTGAAAGGCTTCGAGCGTACAATGTTCAGCAAGCTGTTCGCGGGCGGAGATACCGTGTCCGTCAGCTCACTGAAGTATACCTTCTATAATACGATGGAGGCCACCAAGACGGGCGTGACCAACCATTTTGAAGGGTCAAAGGAGCGGCGCGTGTTCACCAGGGCGTCCAAAAGCGCGCGCGGCTGGATGAGCCTCCTCACGATGCTGCCCGTGGCGGTGACGCTGTTCCGCAACGCTTATGTGGACAGCGGCTTCGTATGGGCGGCAATTGTTACGGTGATCGCGGGCGGGCTGATCAGCTGGCCGGTGTTCATGCTGGTACGTCTGCTGGAGCGGTGGCGTTCCACCAAGCCAGGCAGCAAGGCGGCGACGCTGATTGTGTCCATCGTGCTGCTGGCTCTAGTGATGTATCTGTATATAAAAGTCGTTCCGTACATGTTCCCTACTGCGGACATTACGAGCACACTGGTAACAGCGGCGGCAACGCTCATACTGATGCTGCTGACAGCGATCATGCGCAAGCGCACGACGCAGGGCAGCCAATGGTACGGCAAACTGCTGGGCTTCAAGAACTTCATCGACAAGGCGGAGAAGGACAGGATTTTAAAGCTGGTGGAGGAGAACCCGTCCTACTACTACAACGTATTGCCGTATGCTTACGTGCTGGGGGTGACGGACAAATGGGCGAAGAACTTTGAGAGCATTGGCATACAGCCGCCGAACTGGTATTACGGGTATTACGGCTCGTCGATGTTCAATACGATACTGTTCACGTCCATGCTGACGCACAACATGTCCGGCTTCCAGAGCGCGATGACATCCAGGCCGCAGTCTTCGGGCAGCGGCGGTTTCGGCGGCGGCGGGTATTCGGGCGGCGGCTTCGGTGGCGGCGGCGGCTTCTCCGGCGGCGGCTTCGGTGGCGGCGGCGCGGGTGGCAGTTGGTAGAACTGCATGAAGTAAATATAGAACTTATTGCAAAGGAGTCCGGCAGGGCTCCTTTTGTTACGGGGTCCCCGAAAAGACGAAGGCTTTTTGGGGTGTGGTTACGGGGTCCCCGAAAAGACGAAGGCTTTTTGGGGTGTGGTTACGGGGTCCCCGAAAAGACGAAGGCTTTTTGGGATGTGGTTCACTTGTCTGTCATTGGCAGAACATACCGGTGTAAATATGAATATAGTGAAAGGAGAAACAGATTCAAGGAAGTGATTATTATGGGGACTTATATGGGCCCCCCTGATGAGATGGTGGCCTTGCAGAACCAAAATACACAGGTTGTGCGGGCAAACGTAACGCCCGCCATGGCAGCTGGTGAGTGTCATATACCCGGCCTGGGCGACGTGGCGCCGGACTTTACAGCCAATACGACAGACGGAGTCAAGACCCTTTCCAATTACCGGGGCAGGTGGGTGATACTGTTCAGCCATCCGGGGGACTTCACGCCGGTTTGCACGACCGAATTCCTTGCGTTTTCCAAACGCTATCAGGATTTCAAGGACCGGAATACGGAACTGCTGGGGTTGTCCATCGACTCAAACGCGTCGCACATTGCGTGGGTTATCAACATATACCGCCATACCGGCGTGGAGATACCGTTCCCCATCATCGAAGACAGGGATATGAGGGTCGCGAAAATGTACGGCATGATTCAGCCGGGTGTGAGCGGCACTGAGACTGTGCGCAATGTGTTCTATATCGACCCTCAGGGTGTGATACGCGCCAAACTGATCTATCCGCTGACCAACGGACGCAGCATCGGAGAGATACTGCGCTTGCTGGATGCGCTGCAGACAACCGATGCCGAGAAGGTGGCAACGCCGGCCAACTGGCGGCCGGGATATCCCACCGTGATACCGTCGCCCAAAACGGTATCCGCCGCGATGCAGCGGCTGGATTCGGGGGCGAACTGCATGGACTGGTATCTGTGCTTCAACCCCGGAACAGGGGAAAACAACAAGAAATAGTCTGCTTAAAAGACAGCTTACTTGTCCTAAAGCGTCAGCCTGGCGCTTTTAGGATTGTCAAAAATAATCAATAGGCGAGGACGGAAAATACCTTCTACGATAAGCAAAAAGCGACCAGTAAATGGATTCGCTTTTTATCTTTTTATATGGAGCGATAATAGCGTTTTAAACTATTGAACATTATACATGCCATGCGTGTTCATATAGTTAAAAAGCATTTCACCATGATGCTGTTCGTCTTGCTGGATATGCTTAAGCGCTTGCCTCACGGTTGGATTTACCGCTTCAAATACAGCAGTATCATATGTTCCGGATACATACTTTTCTGTAGACAGCAAGTCGCTGCAAAGTATTTTATCGCCTGAGTTACCCGTTGTTCCCGGACCAGGTTCTTGGTTCATATTCCCCTGCTGCTGCGGATGGCTCATATTGGGTTCTTGCCCTTGAAGCATTTGGTTTACCATATCAAAATGATGCTGCTCTTCTGTGGAGAGCGTAGTAAAAAGCTGCTTCAATTGCGAATCCTGTGCCTGCTGCGAATATTTCTGGTACTTGATTACGCAAATCTCTTCCTGATTTTTTTGATCCTGTAGCAGCATTCTTTCTTTTTGACTTAACTGTATCATTTTTTCTCACCTCCATATGATAGCTTAAACAAAAAAGAATGTATTATTCAGAATATACCATTAAGTAAGGATAAAAGAATAATTTAGATGTGGCAGGAAATATTAACAATATTACTACAAGAGGATGGCCAAAAAAGGTTACAATGACTTGGAATGGTTTTTTGTTCGGAGCCAAAGAATTGCCCTTTTGGGCTTTTGCAATACGGGCTGTTATATTATATTCATTTTTGATATTTGCAACACGGCTGATGCGGCAAAGGCAGATTGCCATATTGGCGGGTCATAACTATCTGGTTGCAGCAGGGATCGTCAGTCTGGCGGCGGTCAGAATGGTCAACCCCGAATCATCTCTCGTTGCAGGTGTTGCGATCATACTTGTATACGCATTGGCAAATATTTTTATATCCTTTCTGGATATAAAGTTTCCCAGAAAGGTGGATCGTCATGCCACAATATTAATTGAAAACGGCAAATTGAATAAGAAAAACCTGCTGGATTCACGCATCACCATCGATAACCTACTTGGGCAATTACGGATAAAAAATGTATTCAGCCTCGCAGATGTAGATCTGGCTTTGGTAGAGCCGACCGGTAAAATCAATGTGGTAAAAAAGGCAAAATCGCTTCCTGTTACTAGAAAACAGATGAATTTGCCCTTTAAAAATACAAGTGTCCCTGTGATACTCATCTATGATGGAAAAGTTCAGGACGATAATTTGTTAATGTTGGGATATGACCGAAAATGGCTGAGCGATAAGGTAAGGAAAAACGGCATCATGTCGGAAAAGGGTGTATTTCTTGCGATCCTTGACGGAGACGGAAAGATTCATTTCAGCGTGTAAGGAGGGTTATGATGTCGGGTATATGGAATTCGGTAGAAAATTTGGGCACATGGGGTTTTATCGTAAGGACACTGATTGTCGGCTTCATACTGTATGTTGCAGGCAGATTTCTTCCCAACAGGTCCGGCGGACAATACGCAGGTTTCGACTTTACGTTCTTCTGGATGATGGGTGGGCTCATTGCATCGCCATTGTTTGATTCCAAGATCAATTTTACCAATACTTTTACGGCAGCGTTAACGATATTTCTTATGCACTACCTGATAGCTTTCCTAGCTGTCAAATCAAGGACTTTTGCGAGAGTCGTGTTTGGAAAGGCAGAAGTACTCATCACCAAAGGGCAAATACGTAAAAAGGGTATGAGACGATCTTTGTTTCCGATCGAATTATTGCTTTCGCAGCTTAGAGAAGTAGATGTTCCAAATATTGCAGAGGTAGACACGGCGATACTGGAAACAAGCGGCCGGGTCAGCGTGCTGAAAAAGTCTGACCATTTGCCGGTCACTCCTTCCGACTTGAATATCCCTGTCGTGGAAGCGGGACTTCCCGCCATACTTGTAAACGACGGGAAGGTGGTTGATCATAACCTCAAGGCAATTGAGCGCGACAGGGTTTGGCTGACGGAGGAATTGAAGAAGCTTGGCGCAACTGACATAAAAACAGTATACCTTGCCATTATTGATGGTACAGGCAAAATATATTGTTCATTAAACGAATAGAAAGGGGATGATTTTTGGTGTTAACAGAGCAGGAAATGATGAATATGGCGCTCAAACAGATGCTGATGATGGAGACTTTAACCGCTCAAAAATATGCGGATGTGGCCAACCAGATTACGCAGCCGGATCTGCAGAATACGCTAAAAGGGATGGAAATGGCAGCAAGAAATAACTTGAAGTCCATTAATCAAAAGATGTCTGATCTATCGATCGTTTAAAGGAGGTATGACGTATGGATAACCTGAATATGTTAAGGGATATGCTTCAAACAGAAATAATAAACCAAAAATTGTATAACAAATATATGATGGACATTCAAAATGCTGAAGTGCGCCAGATGCTTATGCAGATGAGGGATGGGAAAATGCAGCATATCACCCAGTTGCAGCAGTATATCAACAACCTCATGCAAGGTAGATAATTGGAAGTCTCAAAATGGCTTATTGAAGGCAACTACCATATGCAGTGTACCAACAAGATCTGGATCTGGCTTTATCTGCGGGGAAACAAAATCTAAGCGGATTTACAAGCGGCCTGCCGCATGGTATTGTGATACGGTCTAAAAACGCTGACGGTGTGAGTGCCGCAGCCTGAATCAGTATTGGACAATAGCCTTAAGGAGCCGAAAAATTGTTACTGTACTCCGCTGTCGGAATTTCCAAAAGCTACAGTGAGAAACCATTGCTCAGTAATGTGTCCCTCTATATCAACGAGGGGGACAAGATTGGTATTGTCGGCATCAACGGCACGGGTAAATCAACGTTTCTGAAGATTCTCGCCGGGGAGGAGACACCGGATTCGGGTACTGTGACGAAGGCTGATACCTTGAGGATCGGTTATCTGCCCCAGAATCCTGTATTCAAAGCGGATATGACCGTTTTGGAGCAGGTGTTTGAGGACGTATCGGAAGAGTACAAAGAGCTGCAGGAACATGAAGCGAAGACCATACTGACAAAGTTGGGCATCAACGATTTTGATAAAAGGGTTGGCCTGCTGTCCGGCGGAGAGAAGAAACGCGTCAGTATTGCCAGCGCCCTGATTCGCCCCAGCGACCTGCTGGTACTGGACGAGCCGACCAACCATATCGACAATGAAATGGTGGGTTGGCTGGAAAATTATCTGTTAAAATACACGGGCGCGCTGTTGATGGTGACCCACGACCGGTATTTTCTTGACCGTATCGTCAACAGAATTGTGGAGTTTGATCGCGGCGGGCTGTACAGCTACGACGCGAACTATTCAAGGTTTTTGGAGCTGAAGGCGCAGCGGGAGGATATGACTGCCGGATCTGAACGCAAGCGCCAAAGCTTTTTGAGGAGAGAGCTCGAATGGATACAGCGGGGGGCGAGAGGCCGAGGCACCAAAAGTAAAGCGAGAATCGAGCGCTATGAAGCCATCATGGACATGCAAGGCCCATCCGCTGTCAAAAAGCTGGATTTAAGCTCGGTGACCACGCGCCTTGGCAACAAGACAGTCCATTTGAACCACATCTCCAAAGGCTTTGGCGACAGTCTGTTGATCAGGGACTTTGAGTATACATTGCTGCGCGAGGACCGCGTCGGCATCATCGGTAAAAACGGCTGCGGCAAATCCACGCTGCTTAAGATGATATGCAAAGAATTAACGCCGGACAGCGGGACGGTTGAGATCGGCGAGACGGTAAAAATCGGCTACTTTTCGCAGGAATGCGAGCATATGAATACGTCGGTGCGCGTGCTGGACTATATCAGAGGGATTGCTGAGAACATCGTCACGGTGGACGGTGTACTGACGGCGGCACAGATGCTGGAAAGGTTTTTATTTCCGCCGGACCAGCTTTGGACGCCCATCGGCCGCCTGTCCGGCGGTGAAAGAAGGCGGCTGTACCTTCTCAGCATCATTATGCAGGCGCCCAATATACTGCTGCTGGATGAACCGACAAACGATCTTGACATTATGACGCTGATGATACTGGAGGACTACCTTGCGGGCTTTAACGGTGCTGTGGTAGTGGTATCGCATGACCGGTACTTTTTGGACAAGGTGGTGGACAAGGTCTTTGCGTTTGAAGGGGATGGCACTCTGAAGCAATATCTTGGCGGCTATACAAGCTATCTTCAGCAAATTAAAGACGCTGGGGTTCAGGAGCCAAACCAGCCGTCCAAAACAAGTGCGCCTCCCCGAGCGGCGGCAAAAGGCGACACGCCAAAAAAGTTGAAGTTTACCTACAAGGAACAGCAGGAATACGCTGCAATTGACGATGAGATCGAGGTGCTGGAGCGGCAGTTGGAAGGGGTCAAAGCACAGAAGGAAGCGGAAGCGAGCAACTATATCCGTCTGGAGGAACTGCTCAAAGAAGAATGTGAGCTGGAAGAACTGCTGCATAAAAAGATGGAACGGTGGCTATATTTAAGCGATATTGCGGAGCGTATTCAAGCGCAGAAATAGCGTTATTGAACGTCAAAGGCATACTCGGAAGGAATTAAACGGAGTGAAGATATTGGTGGATGCCGATGCGTGCCCCGTCAAAGAGATTATTGTCAGCATCGCAAAGCGCAAAGGCCTCCCTGTCGTGATGATCATGGACACAAGCCATGAACTGGACGACGGTTACAGCACGACCATTACGGTTGATAAGGCGCGGGACAGCGCGGACATGGCGCTCATCAACATGGTGCGCAGCCAGGATATTGTGGTGACACAGGACTATGGATTGGCCGCGCTGGCCTTGAGCAAATCCGCGAAGGTATTGAACCAGAACGGGCTTGTTTATACCAACGGGAATATAGACCAGCTGCTCATGGACAGATTTATGGGGCAAAAAGTCCGCCGTGGCGGCGGCAGACCCAGAGGCCCACGTAAACGGACCCGTGATGACGACGCCCGTTTTATCCGGTCGTTTGAAAGCCTTATCGGTCAGCATACAGAAGTTTGAGTGAACGCATCAGTGATTCAGCCCAGAGAACGGAAACCACGCCAATAATGTACCTCGGCTGCCTGCGGAAAAAAGTGACGGTATAAAAAGCACTTCAAATCTGCAAAGTACGCTTTATTGATTTTATAGGAACAGGAAACAAGCATCCGGAATAGTAAAAAGCCCTAATCGCGGAATTGCAGCGTCTGGTTTTCCATGCTGTCGATGATGGCCAGGCTCTGTACGTTATATCCGGCCTCGCGAAGCTTGTCCCCGCCACCTTGGAATCCTTTTTCAATCACGATGCCGATGCCTGCAACGGTGGCGCCTGCCTGCCTGCTGATATCCAGAAGGCCTTTTTGCGCTTTGCCGGTGGCGAGAATATCGTCGATGATGAGAATGGTATCGTCGGGGGTTAAAAAGCGCTTTTCAAGTATGACTGTATAGTCCCTGCCTCGTGTATAGCTGGTAACGGTTGTTCTGTATACGTCACCGTCTATATTTTTGCTCTCTGATTTTTTTGCAAAAACGATGGGCACATTGAAGTACATAGCTGTGAGGCAGGCCACTGCAATGCCGCTTGCTTCAATCGTGATAACTTTCGTTATTTTTTCTGCTTCAAAAAGGCGTTTGAATTCCTTACCGATCTCGTTCAGCAAATTGATATCGATCTGATGATTCAAAAATCCATCGACCTTGATGATGTGATTGTCTTTGATTTTGCCGTCCCTGCGTATTCTGTCCTTTAAAAGATCCATTCAATATTCCCCATTAAAAACTTTTATATTTGTACCATTATAACCGCAGCACAGAATCTTTGGAATAAGCAGTGCGAAAAAAATTACTCACTTCAAGTGGTTATTTGAGGGATTCGCTGCGGCTGGGTGGCGAGAGTGAATCATGGACCGGAAAAACATTGGATAAATATCTAACTTATATGAGTACTCGACTAATATTGGAAATAGTATTGCGGTTAATGCCAAGGCGGAAATACGTTTGACCTTTTATTCGCATAACTGCGGTTTTTTTCACTACTGGTTTTATAAATACCCAAAACTTCCCATAACATACCGCTATTATTGACAAAATAAGTCATTAACAATATTTTACTCGCTCATTATAATAATGTTGCTGAGCATCTATGTGCTGCATTAATCGCTTATACAAAGGAGAAAGCCGCACAATGCTAAAAAAGGTGTGGAATATTATTTCCATAATGCTGGTCTGTGTATTGGTCGCTCTTGCCATTCTGTTGGCAGGCGTCAGGCTCTTTGGCGTGCAGCCTTATACAGTTTTGAGCGGCAGCATGTCGCCGGTTTACCCCACGGGGGCTTTAATCTATGTGAAACCGGCTCTGGCGCAGCAGGTAAAGGTAGGCGATCCCATTACGTTCCGCCTCGCGGACGGAGCGGTGGTGGCGACACATCGTGTCATCAACATTGATAATGAAAATGGATGCTTTTATACCAAGGGAGATGCCAATGAAGCCCCTGATGGCCAGCCGGTGTATTTCGATCAACTGATTGGTATGCCGGTTTTTTCAATTCCGTTGCTGGGATATCTAGCAAGCTTCATTTCCAGACCGCCGGGACTGTATATCGGAGCAACGCTGGTGGTGGGAGTGCTTGTGTTGTCTCTTTTATCGGGACTTCTTCGCAAGGCCGACCAACGCAGCAGCCGGGAAACAGTGGGTGAGGCTGACAACGGCAAATTATCAATAAAGGCAGGTTCTGCCTTCAAATACGCGCCGCAGAGTAAATCGCTGCGGAACTGTAAGGAGTAAGGATGATAAAGAAACGTTTGATTGTGATGATTGCCGTGGCCCTTATTTGCGCGCTGGCAGCCGGCGGAACCATCGCCTGGCTGACTGCATCCGCAACGGTGAGCAATACGTTTACCGTTGGCAAGATTGCCATTACGCTATCGGAACCAAGCTGGACGCAAAACAGCAAGCTTTATCCGGGCGCGGTGATAGGCAAGGATCCGACGATAACGGTAACGGCCAACAGCGAGGACTGCTATGTTTATGCGATGGTGGACAACGGGCTGAACGATATAATCGCCAATGCCGTAGCGCTGAATATTAGTTCAGACTGGACGGCAATCGATACCACCGGTGCGAAGACGGTTTACCGGTATAAGGCTGTGGTCCCGCTGAATGCTGCCGATCAGCCGCTGACGCCGGTTTTCACGAGCGTGACGGTGAGCGGAACAGCTGTGACTGAAAGCAATATCGCAACCCTTGGCGGCGAGAAGATCGATATTAAGGCATATGCACATCAGTCCAACGCAACCACGCAGGCCAGTGCGGATGCCGCGGCTCTGGCATACTTTGGAGTGTAGCACTTATACGAGTTTTGCTTATACCGAATTGGACAAGCAAATGAAAATATAATTTTTGGGAAAGGGAATGAACCATGAAAAAGAGACTCATCGTCATCGTACTGGCTGTCACCGTGATTACGTCAGCCGCAATCGGAGCGACCCTCGCTTACTTCTTGGACAGCAAGGAGGCAACGAACACATTTACCGTCGGCAATGTCGCCATTGAACTGACGGAACCCGGCTGGATAGAGGGCGGCGGTCTGGCAGATGCGACCACGGTGTATCCGGGCGAGCCGCTGGCTAAGGACCCGACGGTTACTAATACGGGCGCGAACCCCAGTGTAGTACGTATTAAAGTTGAATTGCCTGAGATGCCCGAGGGCGTGTCTGACATTACCTTCCGTAATCTTGATACAACAAACTGGTACTATGACGGAGGTTATTACTACTATCTGAAACCGCTGGGCATTCCGGGAGATACTGCACTGAGCAACGTAACGACTAAACTGTTCACCCATGTCATTATGCCGACAGATTTGGAAAACGGTGATGAGGTGACTCCGTACAATATCGTTGTTACTGCAGAAGCTGTGCAGGCACAGGGTATTTTTTCAAGGTTCGCTGACATGGCGGATGGTATCAGCCTGACGGCTCCACCTCAATTTAACTCAACGATTGAGTTTAATCTTGTCAAACAGATGTTTACCACCGCATTTGGACACTAAGCGGATATGATCACGGTCCCAGAGAGAAGGGCACAGCTCTTCTCCCTGGGCCATTGACTGTTTGTTTGCAGGCGAGGCCTGCGATGATAATACAGTGACGAAACAGAAGGCGGGATATGAAATATGAAAAAGAAGTTGATCCTGCTGACGGCTCTTGCGGCAATCGTACTGGCCGCGGCGGGCGGCAGCATCGCCTATTTTACGGTAACGGGCACGGCGCAAAACATGATCACGGCGGGCAATGTGAAGATGGCGCTGCATGACGAGACAGAGGACAGTGTGGCGCTCTCTCAGGAAGTCCCGCATACGCTGATGCCGGGTGATACCGCCGACAAAATCGTTTACGTGGAAAACACAGGCGATAACGCGTTTTATACGCGCATCAAGCTAAACTGCAGCGCCCAATCTCCGGATGGAAAGGCGCTCGGTGCAGGGCATATCGCCTTTAATATTGATACGGTCAACTGGCAGCTGGGAACCGACGGCTGGTATTATTACAGGTCCGCTGTGGATAAGGGGGCGCAGACAGCGCCGCTGTTTACGGAAGTGTCATTGCTACCGGAAACGGGCAACGAATACATGAACGCGGATGTGAGCATACGGGTTGTTGCCCAGGCAGTTCAGCGGGCTAACAACGGCGCAACGGTCTGGCAGGCTGCCGGATGGCCAGCCGAATGATCCGGAAAGGATAGACGGTGCAGATGATGAAAAAAATATTATCGCTGCTGCTCGTAGTATTGATGATGACGGGGGCTATCGCATACGCAACCGTAGCGTTTGCGCAGAGCAACGACGAATATTCAAGAACGGCTGCGGCTATTGAGGAAACAGTAACGCCGGCGGCGCAGGAAGCGGCAGAGGCAGAGAATCCACCAGTGGAGAGCCCGGCGGATGACGGAAACATACCCTCTGACGGGGATGAGCCTGAAACCGTGGACGATTCGCCACTCTCCGATATTGATTTTTCGGCAATGACGCCGCAGGAGCTCTATGAATATCTGCTCACGCTGGAAAGCGACGAGGAGATTCAGGTTGTATTGAGCCTGCTGACCACAGAGCAGCTTGCCGCGCTTGAGGCATACAGACAGGCGATGGAAGAGGGGGAGACCGCTGAAGACCTCGTGGCTCCCGCCATCAACTATACGAAGGCGGGCCCGTTGCTTGATCCGGTGGTGCTGCCTTCCCTTCTCAAGGCGCGGTCGTTCAGCGGGCAGACGATGGATGCCGCTGCAGAAGAGGACGAACTGATATTAAGCAAGGCTGTCAGCAGCTCCAACGGAGGGTATAAGCTGACTCTTGAGGCCTATGCTACGGGTGAGGTCAGAATCACGACGGGGAATCCCTTACCGACAGATATTATTATGGTGCTCGATGTATCGGGAAGCATGAATTCTAATATGTCGGATGGTATAAAGCGCATTGCCGCCCTGAAAACTGCGGCAAATAACTTCATCAATTCGGTTGCCGATATGGCGACATCGGAATTGAATCATCGCATTGCCGTTGTTACTTATGACAACAATTCCACCATAATTTCCGGCAACGGAGCAGCCAGTGGCGCATTCGTTAACGCTTACAACAATTCCAGCGGCATTGCCGGCTTGAAGAGTTCGATAAGCGGTTTATCGGCGGGCGGCTCACAGGGGGCTGTTGCAGGATTGAATAGCGCCATAAGTATCTTTCAACAGGCTCCTTTTTCGGGAACGCGCAACAGGGTTGTGGTATACCTGACGGGAGGCACTCCTAAGGGGGACGAGGTAGACGCCGCAATTCAAAAAGCACGCATTTTAAAAGCGGCTCCTTCTGACGGATGTGGCGCTACAGTCTATTCGATAGGTGTATTTGACGGCGCAGACCCAACGGTAACGATTTTAAGTTCAGGAAATGACGATAACGATTTGATGCATTTTATCTCGTCCAACTACCCGAATGCGACGGGTCTCGAGGCCCCTGGAAGCGGCGGCAGCAATGCCGGATATTACCTGTCGGCATCCAACGCCGCTAAGCTCAACGAAATATTTCAGAACATAGCGGACCGGGTCGAAGGCGGTACCACGGTCACGCTGGATGAGGTGGCGATCGTAAAGGACATATTATCGCCATATTTCACGCTGCCTGCAGGTGCGGATACAAGCAGCATAAAACTCTATACAGCCGGGGTCGTTCAGAACAGCACAACACTCGCATGGCAACCGCCCGTTCTCTTCAACGGTGGTGCAGTGACCATCAGCCCGGATGGTAAAACGATAGGCGTATCCGGTTTTGATTACTCCGAGCAATTCGTGGCCCCCGTTAAGACGGATGGCGTTATAACAGGCTACCGGGGTACAAAGCTGATCATAGAAATACCCATCGTTTATAAGCAGGGCTCATGTTTCGGTGGTACCGTGCCCACCAACACAGGGGCTTCGGGTATCTATAATGGTGACGACCTCGTCGAGGCGCTGCCCATACCCACGGTCAATATACCGGTGAACTACGATTTCACACCGGTAAACCAGTCGATTTACCTGACACAGGCCGCGATGCTGAACAACATGTTTACCACCGAAGCTGGATATATCGCGGACGGCGTCAACAATGCGTACGTCAGAATCGTCTATACGATACGCTCGGGCGGTGGGACTGTGCTGGGCACCTACACCATACCGGCGGGGCAGACGGGCGGCGAATGGAACATATCACACTTCGCGCTGGAAGGGCTGACGGCCAACACCGGATATACGGTGGGCTGCACGATCACGCCGGTGAGCGGGCCTGTGTCGCCGCTATCATTGTCCAGAACGGCGACGGTCTATGTGTTTACACCCGAGGTGACATGGCAGGACAGCGTCATCTACTTGGGTGAAACGGCGGATTATGACGACAACCTGTACTCGACGATGTGGAAGAACGCCGTTGACGGTGTGCAGTTGCCCGCAGGCGTTGCGCCGACATTGGCGTACCAGTTTACACCGGATGCAACTGCGTTTGCGCGGGATACGCACGTCGGGGTGGCTGTCAAGATAGGCAGCTTTAACATGACGCCGTACACGCATTTTGTGCACAAAGAGTGCGCCGTTCCCGGCTGCGCGTATAATGCGGCGCAGGGGCAGTTCATGGTGCACGTGAGAAGCTGTTCGCTGACTATCACGAAACAGGGCGCGGATGATTCGACGGACACGTTTATATTCAAGGTGACGGGCGGCGGCCGCACGCTGTACGTTTCGGTGCAGGGCAATGGGAGCCAGACGATCGTAGGTCTCCCGGTGGGCAGCTATACGGTAACGGAGCAGTCCGAATGGAGCTGGCGGTACACTGCGGGTGAAAAACAGGTCACACTGGATGCATCCCATGCGTCGGCTACTGTGACCGTCAATAATACGAAGACGAATGACAAATGGCTCGGCGGAGACAGCCACGTGGTCAATACGTTTCCGAACGCGGGCTGAGATACGGAGGGATCGCGATGAGCAAACATAAACACAGACGTAAATGGCCGCGGGAGAAGAAGCTGCTGCTGGCGCTGACGGCGGCGGGATTTCTGCTGCTGGCAGCCGCCGGATCTACGGTGGCCTGGTTGAGCGCACAGAGTTCAACGCTTTCCAACGCGTTTGACCCGGCGGCAATCACCTGCGAGACGGACGAATCGTTTTCGGACGGCGTGAAGAGCGATGTGAGCATACGCAATACGGGAACGATGGACGCTTATATCCGCGCGGCACTGATACCTGTATGGAAGGACGGGGACACCATTGCCGGAGAGGCTGCGTTGCTGTCTGACTGTACCATGGACTGGGGAGACGCGTACGGCACTCAGTGGAAGCGCGGCGCGGACGGCTTCTACTACTGCACGGTGCCCGTTCCAGCAGGAGCCAACACGCCGGTATTGATTGACGAATGTACGGCGGCATCGCGCGGCGGTTATCGTTTTGAGCTGCAGATATCGGCACAGGCCATACAGGCGCTGCCCGCGTCCGTAGTGACGGGCGTATGGAGCGCGGTATCAAGCGTGCAGGCGGACGGTACACTGGAGGTGACGGGATGAAGATTTTGCGGAAAGGTGCGGCAGCGCTGGCCGTATGCGCCTTGCTGCTGGCGGCATGGGCTGTGCCGGCGCTGGCGGCGGGCTCGACCGTGACGTATGAAAGCAGCGCCGATAAGTTTGTGTTTCTGCCGGACAGCGACCTGTTTCAGAATTTCAAGGGCGTAATGCCGGGAGATTCGCTGACGCAGCAGATCACGGTGAAGAACGACACCTCCAACGGCATCAAGGTTAAGATATATCTGCGGGCGGAAGCCGTGGACCAGCAATATCAGGCTTTCCTGAGCCGGATGAATTTAAAGGTGGTGCAGGACGGCAGTTCGGTGTTGTTTGATGCGGCAGCGGATAAACAGGGCGGGCTGGCATCCAACGTATGCCTCGGGACCTTCTATTCCGGTGCTGATGTGGATCTTGACGTAACGCTGAACGTACCCCTTGAGATGGGCAACGAGTTTCAGGACAGCACGGGTCTGATTCGCTGGGTATTTACCGCGGAGGAGCTGCCGATCAGCCCGGACGACCCCAAGACGGGAGATGCGGTCAACGTTTGGGTGTACGGCGCGGTATTCGCGGGAAGCGCAGTGGGGCTTGCGGCACTGCTGCTGCTCAGGGGCGCAAAAGCTAAGAAGGCTAAGGCCGGTCGGGACATGAGTTTGTGATCGATAGGTGAAAATGACTGAAACAGCCGGACGGAGAGCAAGCCTTTCCGAAAGGCTGTTTTATATTACGGGAGGGCCGATGAAAAAGAAGCTGCGGTGGCTGCTGGGTATTCTGCTTGTGATTGCGCTGGTCACAAGCGGCTACCGCATTGTTCAGATAATGGCGGAGTATGCGCAGACGGAAGCGGCGCGGCAGGAGGCGATAGACCGCGCGGTGGTACTGGCTGACGAGGCATTGCCTGCGGCGGCTGTGAATCCGGCGGAGGGGCTGAAGGGTGCAGCGGAGGCTGCGCCGCCTGCGGAGACGCCGCCGATTACAGTGGACTTTGGCGCGCTTCATGAGAGCAACCCCGAGATCGTGGGGTGGCTGTATTGTGCGGACACGAATATCAATTATCCCGTGGCGCAAACTGACGACAACACATATTACCTGAACCACCTGTACAACGGCAAATCGGGACGCAGCGGCACGCTGTTTGTGGATTGCGCCTGCAGCCCGGATTTCTCGGACCGGAACACCGTGATCTACGGACACCACATGAAAAGCGGGTCCATGTTCGCCAGCATCGTGGAATACCACTCACAGGAATATTATGAGGCGCACCCGGTCATGTATCTGCTGACACCGGAGGAAAATTACAGGCTGGATATATTTGGTGGATATGTGGTGGAATCAGGATCGCAGCGGCTTTTTTCTCTGGATGAGGAGGCCGGATTCACAGCGTATCTTGAGGAGATAAGGGAACTATCCGACTTTACCGCTGATGTTGACGTGACGCCTAAGGACCGCATCGTCACACTGGCTACCTGTACCTACGAGTATGACGGGGCGCGCTATCTGCTGTTCGCAGCGATGACAGCAATCGGGTGATAAAACACTCAATATGTTTTGCCGATATCCGGTATCTAGACCAATTCCATATGCTGATGATCGATTCGATCATGCGGGAGAACACGAAGGAATTCGTCGGAGAACTCTATAAGTATTTTAAGGGCAAGTTTGCGCCTCCTAACAGCGTCAAGCTGTTTTGACGGAGCTGATGAAAGCGGTTATTAAAATAGGCTGAAATAAGGTAATGCCAAGTATCATTTGAGCATACATACGGGGGTTCCAAAGCGATGGAATAAAGACAGGGTCCGGTGCTTTTTTTGTGCCTTGAATTGCCGCTTTGCAGAGAGCATATTACCTATACTCAAGGACTGGTTGATTGAATTAATATTAACAAATAAAACAGTTGACACAAAGCCTGTAATGTATATAATAAGTTAGTCCGAAATCGAAATATTCGATCTGGGAATATTGATGGAATGACGAGCAGGGACTTAAATAGCGGGAAGGAATTATGATTGAGTTTTACGAATGCCTGAGAAGAATTGAGATCATCATGATGAAGGCCATGGGCCCGAGGCTGCACGAATTCGGGTTCAGCAAGACGGAGATATTCATTCTGACGCGGCTGTATTTCAAAAAGGAAGCGCGTATGACGGAACTGGCCAGAACGCTGGGGATACCGTCCAGCTCGTTCACCAGTATCATCGACCGGCTGGTGAAGAGGAAGATGGTTGTCCGGGAAAATGACCCGAACGACCGGCGCAGTGTCATCATCCGGGGGACGCCGGAGCTTCAGAAGAAAGTGAAGGAGATATTCGGCATCGCGAACGAAGTGTTCTCTGAAGTTCTGAATCCCGTACCCGACAGCTTGATGGAGCGGGTGACGGCGGACCTGAACGAGCTGCTCGCACACATATCGACAGATAGTGGAGACGACAATCCCATTATGAATAATTTTAACGAAGCAGGTGACGGCAAATGAAAAAGAAGAAATCGAAGATCATACTCATCATACTCGCGGTGCTCGTCGTGCTGGGCGGCGGCTTTGCGATATGGGATATGAACTATCAGGAGACCCATTTCTTTACCACGGAGAACGCGCAGGTGATGACGGACATGATCGACGTGTATCCGCTGGTGACGGGCAAGCTGACCGACTGGAACGTGAACGTAGGCGATGCGGTGACGGCGGGTCAGGTACTGGGACATCAGGACACGAGTGCGCTGGTGACCAACAGCGCGACGAGTTCTTCGGCGCTCAGCAGCGCGGCGGATTCCGTCGCGAGCAAGTCCGTTATCACCGCACCGATAGACGGTATGGTGATACAGGCGAATGTGGTGAACGGAGAGATGGTGGCGCCTGGCACAGCGCTTGCGACGGTCGCGAAGGTATCCGACATGTACATCACGGCCAATATCGAAGAGACGGACATATTCAAGATCAAGGAAGGGCAGCTGGTGGACATCACCATAGACGCGTATCCGGGCAGGACGTTCGGCGGCTATGTGGTGCAGATTGGCAAAGCCACGAATTCGCTGTTCAACATGTTCTCCAACATCACGACAAGCGGTACGTTCTCCAAGACGACGCAGCTGTTGCCTGTGAAAATATCGATAGATAATGCCAGCGATCTGACGCTTTACCCCGGCTTTAATGCCACGGTAAAAGTGCATATACAGTAATCAGGGGGATCAAAGAGATGAAACGTACTAATAAATACTTGATTATAGTTCTGGCAGTTATGATGATATTATCCGTGTTTGCGGGCTGCACAGCCAGCGTGGATACAACGGTATCCGTTAAGACGGCGGTTGCACAGAAGCAGGCGCTGGACTCTAGCATTACGGTGACCGGCGTGCTCCTGCCGGCCAGCACGGTCAACGTTGCCAGCAAGCTGGTCGGCAGCTTCCAGCTGACCGCGGTCAATGTGGAAGTGGGCAGCTGGGTAAAAGCGGGCGATACGCTGGCAACGCTGGACG
>JAEWWC010000145.1 GCA_023396555.1 Bacillota bacterium | reverse complement strand
AAACAAAAAAGGCCTGCCGCAACAGACCCGTATAACAACCCGTATAAACCAACTCACGTGAAATGCCTCCACAAAGGCATTTCACTGATGGGATTCTTAAGGGGTAAACCCCTTAAGCGGAGGCGTGGAGGCAGCGCCTCCACGGTCTTAGTCCCTTATTACCCCAGCCCTCACGTCCGGCCATCCTTGAACGCCACGATCATCTCATTGGTCAGGCTGATGCCGTCATACTCCACCGTGATGTCCTCACGGCGTATCCACTCGGCACACTCCAGCTCGTTCTCGTCCAGCGTGATCTCGTCGGAGCCGTCCAGATCGCAGTAGAAACCCATCAGCAGCGAGTCGGAAAACGGCCACGGCTGGCTCTTGTAATAGCGCAGGTTCTTCACCCGCACGCCCACTTCCTCCAGCACCTCGCGCCGCACCGTGTCCTCGACCGGCTCGCCGATCTCCGCGAACCCCGCCACCAGCGCGTACCGCTTGTATATGCGCCCCGAATACTTGGTCATCAGCAGCCGGTCGCCGTCCGTTATCCCCACGATCACCGCGGGCGATATCTTGGGATACACGATGTTGCCGCAGTTGCCGCAGCGCACCATGCGCTCCTTTGCGTCGTGCGCCATATCCGCGCCGCACCGTCCGCAGAAGCGGTTCCGGGAATACCAGTTAAACAGCTGATAAGCCGCCGCCGCCGCGTATGCCCGCAACTTGGGCTTTTTGTACCGAAACTCCATCAGCGGTGCATAAGCATAGTCCCCCTGCGGCTCCGCGGCTTCCTTGCTGAGAAAGTACTTCTCGCTGCCCACGGAAAACAGATACACGTAATCCGCCCCCGCCGGTTCCAGCTCGCCGCACAGCGGAAAGGATATCTCGTCCTCCGCCTCCTTTATCAATATGGCATTTTCCTTGATGAACATAACGCGGCTCTTTCCGTCCGGCGTCTCGGGCCGGTAAGCGTTGTCAAATAAACTCGGCTGTATGTCGTGAAGCATATGGTCACCTTTGCATATCAGAATAATCAACCGTAACAGTATACCACCGTCCAAGGCCGGATGTCTATTATATCGGCGCCGCACCAAACGGCATGCGCCCTCATATGATGCTGTATAAATTCCTTCACAAAAGGAGGCTCCATATGCAGCCCCATACACTGAAGCAGCGTTACCGCGTCCCGCAGACGTGGAACTTAAATGCGCACTTTATCGCACCCAGCCCCGTCACCTCGTTCAACCCGCAGTCCGCCTGCCCCGCCATCCACCCTTCCGCGTACGTCGGCCCCTTCTCGTCCGTCATCGGCGACGTCACGGTGGGCAAAAACGTGTTCATCGCGCCGCTGGTCAGCGTCCGCGCGGACGAAGGCACCCCTTTTTACATCGGTGCGGACACAAATTTGCAGGACGGCGTGATACTGCACGGCCTCGAACACGAATATGTGGACGTGGGCGGGCGGGAGTATTCCATCCATATCGGCAGCCGCGTGACCTGCGCGCACGGCTGCATCGTCCACGGCCCATGCCAATTGGGCGACAACGTGTTCGTCGGCTTCAACGCCATCGTAGGCGACGGTAGCTATATATCCATGAGCGCGCTGGTGACCGGCGGCGTCCGCGTGCCATATAGGAGCTTCGTCCCGCCGTACGCCATCATCGACACGCAGACAAAAGCGAACGCGCTGCTGCCCGTGCCGCAAAGCCAGGCCGAGTTCGCGCGTGCGGTGATACAGGTCAACACTGAGTTCCCCGGCGCTTACTCGATGATGTTCGGTCCCACACGCTGCAGCTGCGGCATCACCTGCGACCCCCGCAGTCTGCGCCGGCCGTGCGGGGTGTGATGTTCAGCCCGCATGGGCTCTGCGATCCATACCATCAGTAGAGCCTGCCCGGTAGAATGAGCAAGCTTTCGTCACGTCTTTATCCACTAAATATTGTTATTGCAAGGCTTTTGTCCACCATAAACTACATAATTATCCATTTCTGCCATCTGAAAAGTGCGCTTGCGTCATGCTTCGAATCGGTTCGACCAGGAACCCGCTTATCGAACCGTTTTGATACTTATCAACCTTTGCTAAAGCTATCAGCGCGCCGCGCGTCGTCCTTCACCCCGCGTTACGGAGTTATAGCGACGAACAAATCCTCTTTCTGACGCGTTTTTTTCAGCATGGCTTTCCTTAATCGCCCCACAGCGAGCTGTTCGCCTATCCTGGCATATCTGCCATTATTTATTGCCATACTGTTATTAATTCCATCTTGCTCTCTTCCACATGCTTACAATCTTTCTATGTCCCTCATATCCCTGCCACTTTCCAGATGCCGTCCCTTTGCAGCGTTTATATAGGCAATTGTCCTCCATCCCCATTTAATCGAAAAGGCATCGAACCGTTTGCAACCGCTTTGGCCACCATACATCGATATCCATACACTTCCAGTCCACTTCTCCCCCAAAGCCCGAATAACCATCCATGCCCACCCCGGCCTCAATAGAAAAAGCGTACCCCTTTGGCTGATCCTTGCACGGGTACGCTTTTTGTTCATTGTTTATGCGGCTAGTCGTTCAGGCCCTTGCCGGCGAGTATCAGCTGCGCATACTTCTCAATCCGCGATTCGCGCGTTTTGGCCTGCTTGGGCTGCGAGAAATACAGCAGATACGCCCGCTGCCGGCCCGGCGTCAGCGCCTCGAACGCCGTTTTCAGCGCGGGGTCCTCATCGAACCAGCGCTGCAGCTCCTCAGGGACGGTATACTCCGGATTCTTCCTGAACTCCACCTCCAGCCCCGCCTTCTCGATTTCAACGGCCTCGGCAATGTACGCTTTCAACGTTGCTTCCATATCCGCGATCTGCTGAACGCCGGTGAACCGTATCTGCCGCCCCGCCTGCACGTTCTCCGTCTGCTGCACCAGCACGCCGTTCGTGTCCTTCAGCAGCGCCCCTTTCACGAACAGCATCGCGCAGTATTCCTTGAACCCGTGTATCAGCACCACGTTTTTGCCCTCAAACGTGTAGCAGGGTACGCCCCATTTCAGCTCCTCGGCCAGCCCGCAAGAAAGAACTATTTCCCTCAGCTTCCCGAACTCCTCACGCCATTTGTCAGCCCCGCTGATAAAAGCGTCCACCTTGGGATTCGTGATCATATCTGCCATCCGGAACACCTCCTGTTTTGCCTTAAAAGTTTAAGTAACGGTCATCCTAAATGTCTCCAATTGCGCGTGGAATATTCGCGTTTCAACATTATGATACCATATTAGCTTTTCAAGCCCGTTTGTCAATCGGCTGCAGTACAAAGAACCTTCCGGGTGCCATTGTTGTACCGAAAACAAGCCGATTGGCCCCAAATTTCGCCCTGTTCTCACAGCAACCGGCATTATTCCGGCATTTTCGCCCTGTTTTCGAGCGTCATCCGCATTATCACAGCCTGTCCGTTTATTGACCAACTGACGGAACGCGCATATAATGAATGATTGTGCGAAAACATATTTGGAAAGGCTGACAGCATCAGCCGGCTTCGCCTCGGTGCAAACCACCCAAAAGCCTTCGTCTATTCTGGGGGCTCCGGGATAGCACATCCGCGAATGCCGGCCCGACCGCAACCATGAACTTAAGCTTTCTAAAACAAAACGTCTCGGCCCGGCGTGACCTCATCATCGCCGGCCCGATACCCAAAACGATACTGATGCTCTCGCTACCCGCTCTTCTGATGGGCATCGTGCAGGCTCTGATACCCGTCATCGACGGGCTGTACATCAACAACATTGCGGGCACCGCCGCCGCCAGCGCCGTCACATACTGCGTGCCAATATCCGGCATGATCGTTGGTCTGGCACAGGGTCTCGGATCCGCGGGCATGGCGATGATCGGTCAGGCCAATGGCCGCCGCGCTTACGGCGAGGGACGCCGCATCGCGGTACAGCTCATCGTGTTCTCCGCCGCGCTGGGCATCGGTCTCGCGCCCGTGCTCTACGCGCTCGCCTTCCCCATTTCGGCGTCGGTGGACGCTGAAATCTCAGCGGATGTGTTCCTGTACCTGTCCCTCTCCTCGCTGCTGATACCGTTCTCGTTCCTCGAAGCCATATACAACGCCATCAAGAACGCCGAAGGCAAGCCGGAGGCCGCTTTCGTGCGCATGGTGCTGCTGCTGATATTGAAGGTGGCTTTCAACGCGCTGTTCATCGCCGTGTTCCGCTGGGGCATCACCGGCGCTGTGATGGCGTCACTGGCCGCGGGCGTGCTGATCACCGGCTGGATGTATCTCGAACTTTTCGTCCGCAAAGGCGACAGCCGCCTCTCGCTCACCGGTTTCCGTTTCGACCGCGGCATACTCAAAGACCTGCTGCGCATCGGCGCGCCGTCCATGCTGTCCAATGTCATACTGTACCTCGGCTTTTACCTCATCAACAACGAGGTGCAGAAGTACGGCGCGGACGTGCTGAACGGGCAGGGCATCGCCAACAACATCGTGTCCGTCTGCTTCATACTGCCGTCCTCGTTCGCCGCCGCCGTCACCACGATGGTCAGCATGAACGTGGGCGCTGGCCAGGGTCTGCGCGCGCGCAGCGTCACCTGGGTGGGCTGCCTGATGAGCGCCGTCACCGCGGCGCTGCTCATCGCCGTCATCGTGCCCGCGTCGTCCGCTCTCACCGTGCTGTTCACGCGCGACCCCAAGGTTCTGGACGTCGCCAACAAGGCGCTGCACATTTACACCTATGCCGTGGTGGGCTTCGGTGTATGCATGACGCAGCTGGGCGCGTTCATCGGGCTCGGGCGCACGCGCATCAACCTCGTCGCCAGCGTGCTGCGCGTGTGGCTGTTGCGCTACGTGTTCATACTGCTCACGGAGCAGTTCCTCGGCGTATACGCGGTGTTCTGGGGCAACCTGTTCTCCAACTGCGCCGCCGCCGTCATCACCACCGTCATGATACTCCGCGTCAACTGGACCGACGTCCAGCCTTTGACCGAGAGCCTGCCCCGCCCATTGCGCGCGCAGCAGAAGAATGCGGCGTGAGGGGCAACGTCAATCGGATGTCATTTCTGAAAGAATGGTTCCGCTTTACCTGCCAACTCTTTTGTCGTATCATCCAGCAACACCGTGTCAATGAATCGGCCTTGCAGCACTGACAAATCCGATGTTCTGATCTTGCTCAACAACAGACTCTTTTCGCCATCCATCACCACAAGCAGCAAATACGAAACCTGGTTGTCCATCAGCAAATATCGAAGATATGCTTTTGTGACCGCAGGTACAGATTCAAACAGTTTTCTTGCCCAGTCCTGAACACTTTTGGCATCTTCAGGGTCGCCGATTCTCACACTTCTTCCTTCAATATCGTGTTCTTCAGTACAAAGCGCCTTATCTTTCCAATCCTCGATGCAAAGTTCAATTTTCCTGCGGTCAAATTCGACCTGTTCACGTGTCGGATTCAGCATGATCCCGGCAACGCTCGAGTCATTTTTTACAGCCACATGATACTGGGATTCAAAAGTCTCCGTTAAAGTGCTTTGAGGTTTTCTAAAATACTGATTCGCCGCAAACTGATCTGTAAATAATGGCACCCATTTTGATCCGTCGCGTTTTGTTATGAAAGGAACCGAGAACCCATCACTAAGTGTCCCTTCTTGTTTGGTGTTAATGGGTAGCAGCAGTGTCGAATTCTCCAGAGCATCTATGATCGGTGCAAAAAGCGAATCCGCTACGCGTGGATTATACTGATACCCGGCGTCCTTTAAATAAAGATATTGGGTGAGCACTATCATTGATAAATTCAGAGTAGGATTTATTTGTCCATAATTGCTCTTTACGTTTAAATATACTTCGTCCAGACTAAAATCAGTTTACCTCCGTCAACTATAAACTGATGCAGACCGCAAACATAGGGCAGCGCAAAGTAATCGCCTGTACTATTATCCACTTTCAGAGTAGTAAAAGGGATCTTAAACTGATTCGTGTAGTGGGCTGCAACCTGTTCAGCTTTCGATTTATCGGTATAAATAAGAAATAACGCATTATTAAACAAATAAGGCAGACGGGTAAGATCAGTATATATGACATAGAAGGGTGACATTTTTAATTTTCGGATAATGGCTCCTTTAAATGCAATTTGGTTTTGACGTCCAATACTGGCGGCCGCCTCATCCGCACGAATCACATTCTCCAAAAACCAATCTGTATTTGTATAAAGCACTTCAAGTTCTGAGGATGAGAGTTCGCCCAATTCACCTGCATTAATTCTTCTTCCTTCCATGATTGCGCCGCTGATATACCGATTAGAAATCTCATGTACCCTTTCGTTTGGAATATTAATATGCAAATTAGACGGCGTATTTGGATCAATATTGTTTTGGGGCACCTTATCATGAACCCCAGCTTTGTTGTTTTCTTTTTCTCCCTTTCTTTTCCGCCCAAACATATATATACCCCCTTACGTTTTACATATTATATCAATAGTGTTGGTTGGTAACAATACACATTATGCAGATATACATTCCTTACAGGTTGGGGTTTTGAGCAACACGAAACCCCAACCTGCTTCGCATTGACAACAAGCCGTATCGTGATATGGTATTGTTATGGTATCCACCGGAATATACCCCACACAGGAGGCCTTATCGTGAAAAGAGTCATCATCATCGGGGCCAGCAGCGGCATCGGGCGTGAGCTGGCGAGGATATACGCTCGCGAAGGCTGTGCACTGGGCCTCGCGGCGCGGCGGCTGGACCTGCTGGAGCAGCTGGCTCACGAGCTGGGCGAGCAGCCGGTTGCCATGCAGATGGATGTTTCCCTGACCGAAGAAGCCGCCGCCACGCTGGACACGCTGATACAGGCTCTGGGCGGCATGGACCTCCTCATCATCAGCGCGGGTACCGGTCACATCAACCCGGCCTTGAGTGGCAATATGAAAGCGACACCATCGACGTGAACGTGCGGGGCTTCGCCGCTCTCGCGGGGGCCGCCATGCAATATTTCCTGCGGCAGGGCTCGGGGCATCTCGCCGCAATCTCCTCCGTCGCCGCGTTCCGCGGCAGCGCCAACAGCCCCGCTTATAACGCGTCCAAGGCGTTCATATCCAACTACATGGAAGGGCTGGCCTGCAAGGCCAAAGCGTCCGGCAAGCCCATCGCCGTCACCGACATACGGCCTGGCTTCGTGGACACCGCCATGGCGCAGGGCGACGGGCTGTTCTGGGTCGCGCCGCCCCAAAAAGCGGCCCGGCAGATTGCCCGCATCATCGTGCGCCGCAAGCCCTATGGCTATGTCACCAAAAGATGGGCTCTGATCGCCTTTCTTCTATCGATCATGCCGAAGAGGTTATATGTATCGCTGTTCAAAAACGGCTGAGCGGCGGCGCATATCCATCCGCTGTTCAAAGGTTATATCCCCCCCATCGTGACATCTTCGCGTTTCACACGCCCCCCACTGTGTTATCTTAATAAATAAACGGAAAGGACGGGGCGCATGAAAAAACTCATTGCATATGCCGCGCTGCTGCTGGCGGCGCTGACGCTGACCGGCTGCGCGTGGCTGAACGAGCCCATCGAAGTGCCCGCCCTTTCCGTCAGCGCGGCGCCGTCCGCCAGCGCGACGCCCACGGCTGCACCACTGAAAACGCCTGCGCGGACACCCAAAGCCAGCCCTTGTCCGTCTGCCAGCGCAACGCCGCCTGTCAGCCCGACGCCGCCTGCCAGTGCCACACCTTCGGGCAAGCCTACCTCCATACCATCGGAAACCAAGGCCAGCCCCGCCACGATGCCCACGCCGGACGTGGCGGCGATAGCCAAAGCGATAAAGCCCATATCACCGGCGGAAGCCCAAAAGCTGATCGGACAAAAAGACGTCGTACTGCTGGACGTACGCGACCAGTACGAGTACGATGCGGGGCACATCACGGGCGCGGTGCTGCTGCCGTACGACGCCATCGAAGAATATGCGCCAGGCTTGCCGGATTACAAGGACGACACCATCATCGTATACTGCCGCAGCGGGCGGCGCAGCGCCATCGCCGCGCAAACGCTCGCGGCCATCGGCTACACCGACATACGCGATCTCGGCAGCATACGGAACTGGCCCTATGGCACAGTGTCATAGCCTTCGCCGCTTCAGAACCGATCCGACACAGGCCTGCCTTTGCGCAGGCTTTTCATTTTCCGCCTGAAACACTGCGGTTTTCCACGCGCCGCTTTGTGACATGCTCACTTTATCCGCCGCTTCTTTTCAGTATATACTTAGTAAACAAGGAGGTACGAATGATGAAAAAAGCTTTGATATATACTTCGCTGACGCTGGCGGCAGTTCTGGCTTTCACCGGCTGCGCGCCAGACAGCAGCGCTCCCGCGCAAACAGCGGCGCAAACATCAGCCGCAGCGAAGCAAACGGTGTCAGCGTCTGCCGCACAGGATGCCGCAGCCAGCCGTCTGATAACGCCGGATGAAGCGCGTGCGCTCATCGGCCAGCCGGGCGTCACGCTGCTGGACGTCCGCGCAAAATACGAATACGACGAGGCGCATATCGACGGCGCGGTGCTGCTGCCTTACGACGCCATCACCGCTGAATCGCCCGAGCTGCCGGAGAATAAGGACGACACCATCATCGTATACTGCCGCAGCGGGCGGCGCAGTGCCATCGCCGCAGACACGCTGGCTGTGCTCGGCTACACCGATATACGCGACCTCGGCGGCATACAGGACTGGCCGTACGAAACGGTGACGAGCGCGTCTTAAGCACCTTCAAACAATACTCATGATAAAGCGGAACAGCTCACCTGTTCCGCTTTATTTAGATGCAGCCCCTGTATTCTCCGCCGTCTTACCGTATGCTCTGCTGGAAGCAGAACACGTTACACGGGTCGTACATGTGCTTAACGCGCCTTAAACGCGCGGCGTTGCCGCCGTAATATGCCCGCATATAGTCCTTCAGATTGCTGTACGGGAAATTGATATACGACCCCGCCGTCGCCTTTGCGAGCAGCGGGAAGTTTTTGTCCACCCACTCGATGTTGACGCTCTCGTACCGGTCCTCCTCCCACACCGACTGGAGCAGTGCGATATACGACGCGTCGCGGAAGAAGAATGCCGTGTCATACTGCCCCTTGTCCGCCACCGCGCCGCCCAGCATATACAGCGAATACGCAGTATACTCCGAGCCCTCGGGGTAATCGCGCAGGCTGTCCACCAACCGCCTGATCTGCCCGTCCTCCAGCGGCTGCTTCACGAAGCGTCCGGTGGACTTGAACTTCTCGGACGGCGGATAGCCGTTCTCGATGGTCTGTATGGCATCGTAGAACGTCGTGCCCTCAAACGACGTCTGACAGCCGGGCAGCGATGCCAGCGGTTCCACCGCCTCCGCCGCTTCCGCAGGCGTGCCATAGAACAGGCCGCGGCTGTATACCGCAAACCCCTCCTCCTCCGCATGGTAAATGGCTGCCTGCAATGTCGCACGTTCGTCCGCGCCCGGCACCCAGCGCTGCCATGTCTCCCAGAACCGCGCCTGCAGCGCCGCACCGGCATCCGGGTAATACAGCTGCACGTACGTCACCACCCTGGGTTTAAAGTCCGGCAGCTTGTACGTGAGCGCCGTCACCACGCCGAAGTTACCGCCCCCGCCGCCGCGCACCGCCCAGAAAAGGTCCTGATTGCAGTGCGAGTTAGCCACCACGATACGTCCGCACGCATCTACCAGCTCCGCCGAAACGAGGCTGTCGCATGTCAGCCCCAGCAGACGGCACGAGAGACCCCAGCCGCCGCCCTGCGTCAGTCCGGATACGCACACCGTGGGGCACGTCCCGCTCGGAAAAGCGTAACCCAGCGGCCCAATCGCGTCGTAAAGCTTCCGGTTGTTCGCACCGCCCTCCGCACGCACCAGTCCGTCTTCCACTGTCACGCTGTTCATGCGGCTCACGTCTATCACCAGCGCGCCGTTGCCGGTGGAATAACCCTCGTAATGATGCCCGCCTCCGCGCAGCCGTATCGGCGTGCCCTGCTGCTGTGCCCACTCGACGCTGCGGGACACGTCCTTGCGGTTCTCACAATACACGATTGCCCGCGGATACTTTTGTATACGTCTGTTCCACTCCTGACGCGCCTCGTTATATTCCGGATCGCCCGGCGTTATGATATCGCCTTTGATACCGTAAATTCTTTTGTTTGCCACACACATTCCTCCAACTTCAAATTACATTTCCAAAGTTAAGAGACTGTATATACTATGTGAGTGTATAGGGATGGTGACAGCAACCACAACAGCCAGAATAAAAAACAGAGGCGCTGCTCAAGCTGCCTCTGTCCATTTATGGCGTTCGCGAACTGCCGCCGCGGCGCGTCTCTGCTTATTCCCCCCTGCCGCCAAACAACGCGAGAAAGCGGTCCCATATCGTTTCCGGCTCCGGTTCCGGCACCGTATCGCCGATTTCATCCTGCTGTTTGATGCCGTCGCATTTGAACACGAACTGCACCAGGCCAACGTTATCATTCAATGGCGATGTAAACGAGACGGGATCAAAGTCCGATCCGGTGTACTCGTCCAGCATATCATCTATTTCGGTCTGCATGGTATCCGGCATATCGGCCGTCTCGTCCCTGAGCTGTCCCGTACCGTCATGCAGCTCCTCCACCCCGTCATACAAATCGCCGACGCCGCTGCTGAAAGCCGACAGGCCCGAATGGAAATCCGTGTATCCATCCGCCAGATCGTCAAGGCCGCCCATAAAATCCGTCAATCCGCTGTGGAAATCCCCATAGTTCTGCGACAATACCGCCAGCCCGGATACGAGTTCTCCCAGCTGATCCAACCCGTCCAAACCGTCAAGCGCTGCCGCAATGCCTGCCGACATCTCATCCAGCGTTCCGGCGATATCGTCGATGCCGCCCGACAATGCATCGATGGTGGAGCCCACGGCGTCAAAAGCGCCTTTGACACTGTTGTAGGTTCCTTTGGCGGTTTGCCCAGCCTCATAGGAATCAACAAGCTTATCCAGCAACTCGTGCTGGCTGGGATCGGTCTGCGTGTACAGTTCTGTTATCTGTTCTGGCGTAACCGATGTATCGGGGATGTCCTGCATGGCGGCATCCAGCGCTGCATATGCGGGTACGAAAGCATCTTTCAATTCCGTCAGCCCGCCGGATATACCTTTCAGACCCTTCGACAGCTGCTTCAAACCCTCCGGCA
>JAEWWC010000015.1 GCA_023396555.1 Bacillota bacterium | reverse complement strand
GGATGAATTCATGAAATTCAACGACCCGAAGCATGTGCGGCTGCATCTGGACCACGTGCCGGTGATCGATGAGGATCATCTTCTGGTGGACTACGTTTCCATCATCAAGGAAGCCATCGACCTCGGCTATCAGTCGGTGATGGTAGACGCGTCGCGGCTGGACCTGAACGGCAATATCGAAGCAACGGCCAAAGTGGCTGAGCTGGCGCACGCGGCGGGCATCGTCTGCGAGGCGGAGCTGGGTGCGGTGCTGGGGCATGAATCCGGCCCGATGAAGCCGTATGAAGAGATTTTCGCTTCCGGCGAGGGCTTCACCCGTGTGGACGAAGCCAAACGGTTTGCAGCCGAATCGGGCTGCGACTGGCTGTCCGTCGCGGTGGGCAACATACACGGCGCGATATCGGGCGCTCTGAAGGACCAGAAGAAGCCGGAAGCGCGGCTCAACATTGAGCATTTGAAGAAGCTTCGTGAAGTCACCGGCCTTCCGCTGGTGCTGCACGGCGGCTCGGGCATCAAGCAGGCCGACATACTGGCAGCGATTCAGAATGGTATACCGAAGATCAACGTGGGCACCGAGATCCGCCAGCCGTACGAAGTGGCGCTGAAGGAAACCGGCGATGTCAAGAAGGCGCAGAAAGCCTGCTATGAACGGACACGCTGGGTGCTGAATGAGTTCTTCCATATCACTGGGTCGCGCAAGATCGTCGGGGAATAACATTTCAAAAACAACATTTAAGTATGCGGTGAAGGGGCAAAAGCCCCTTTACCGACATCAATCGATGGACGGCAAAACTGTATTCTTAAGAGAGAGATCGATGAAAGAAGCTTATATTGTCGTTATAGATGCGGGCAGCACGAAGATCAAAACAGCTGTTTATGACAGCGGCGGGCGTCATGTCGCCTCGTCGGACTTAAGGTCGCCCCGGGATGCGCAAAATCCCGGTCTGTCGGACGCGCAGAAATACTATGACGCCGTATTGGAGTGCCTCAAAAACACGGTTGATATGCTGGAAGCCCGGCGGGGCGCGGTAGAAGTGATCGCGATGACGGGCCAGATGGCGGGCGCGGTGGGCGTGGACAGGGACTGGAACGCGGTGACGCTCTGGTCGGGGACGATGCATACCGAGCATATGCCTTACTTTCAGCGCCTGCCTGAGGAATATCACCAAAACCTGCTGCCGGTTTGCGGCACCAACGCGCCGTTTATGCTGCCCAAGATCAAGTGGATGCAGCATCAGTTCGACAGCTGCAAACGGGCGGAAAAGTTTTTGATAATGGGCAACTTTGTCGCGGGGCGCATGGCCGGCATTGACATCGGTGACGCGTTCATTGACCGCACGTTGCTGGAGTGGACGGGCTGCGCGGATATCAGCAGCGACAGCTGGTCGGAATATCTATGTGGTCTGGCGGACATGGATATGGCAAAGCTGCCGCGTATCGTGCCGTCCAGTGCGGTGATAGGGCGGCTGGGGCGTGAAGCGGCGCAGAGAACGGGGCTCTCAGAGGGTATACCCATCGTGGCGGGTGCGGGCGACAAACCGGCCGGATGCATCGGCGCGGGCGTAGTGCGGCCCGGACAGCTGATCGACGAAAGCTCTACGGTGGGGGCGCTCAGCCAGTGCCTCGATGTGTTCGTCCCCGACATGAAGCACCATATGCTGGAGACGATACCCTCGCCGATACCCGGCGAATACTATTCGTCGGTATATTTTGCCGGCTCGGGTGCCGCTTTGGAATGGTTTATGACGGGCGTCTGCCGGCTTTCCGCCGAGGAAGGTGCATTTGAGGAGATGAACGCACAGGCCGTCGCACTGCCGCCTGGCAGCGAAGGTCTACTGGGTATCGGCATGCTGAGTGGGCGCGCGCTTCCACCGGATCCGGATGTGCGCGGGATGTGGATGGGGCATTCGTGGAATCATCAGGCGCCGCATTTTTACCGTTCGCTGCTGGAGAGCTTTGGCTATGAATTCGCCTGTGCGTGGAACGTGATGCGCGAGACTTACCCGCATCTGCATGCGGACGAGGTACTGGCCATCGGCGGTGGGGCGCGGTCGGGGCTGTTCAACCAGATCAAGGCGGACATCATGGGCCTTCCGTATGCGCCGCTGGAGCGCGACGATTTGACGATGCTGGGCGCGTCGATCATCGGCGGCTACGCGGTCTGCATTTACAGCGACATCAAGCAGACGGCGGAACGCTATGCGCATGCGCAGGCGCGGTTTGAACCGAACGAAAAGAACCATGCGGCGTATCAGCCATACGCCCGGCTGTACGAATCGGCCTACGATACATTGAGGCCGTTGTACGAAGAACTGGGGCGGCTGAGAAACAAAACGATTATATGATATTAAGGGAGAAGATAACGATATGACACATAAAGAGCGCGTGATGGCGGCTATAGAACACCGCGAGCCCGACCGGGTGCCCCGTGACCTCGGAAGCGTGGGCAGCCTGATCTGCGACGAAACGCATCTGAAGGTGCGCAAGCTGCTGGGGCTGGAAGGTGAGCCGCTCAAATACCGTTCGGGCAGCACGACGAGCTACTATGACGAGCAGATGCTGGAGGCATTCGACATCGACTTCCGGCACCTGTGGCTGGCATCGCCCGACAAACCGAAGATGGTCCGCAACGAGGACGGCACTGTGACGGACGACTGGGGCATCATCTGGAGCCAGGAGGGGTCGTATCCCGTCCATTTCCCGCTCAAGGACGCGACGGCACAGGATATCGCGAACTACAAGGCGCCGGTGCCGCAGAAGAAATGGGACGTTTCGGCGCTGGCCGAGCGCGCGAAGAAGCTGCACGATGAGAACGAATACGCCATCGTCGCCAAGGCGGTGCTGGGCAGCGGCGGCATGTTTGAACGCTGCGGATACCTGCGCACCATCGACCAGTTTCTGATGGATATGCTGATCGACAAGGACGCGGCACACGCCATCATCGACAAGATCGTCGAGGCTGAGATCGCGATGTGGGATATATTCCTGGACGCTGCCGCGCCGTATATCGACATCGTGCAGCGCGTGGCGGACCTGGGCACGCAGACGGGGCTGTTCATTTCACCCGAGCTGTTCCGTGAGTTCATCAAGCCCGCGGAGGCCAAGGTGTACGACTACATCAAGAGCCGCGCACCGCAGGTGAAGATATGGTTCCACAGCTGCGGCGCCATATCCGAACTGATCGAGGATATCATCGACATCGGCACGGAGATATTGAATCCGGTGCAGCCGCTGGCCGCCGGCATGGATTCGGCGGAGCTGAAGAAGCGCTTTGGCGACCGGCTGTGCTTCCACGGCGGCATCGACCTGCAGAAGGCGATGCCGGGGTCTATCGATGACGTGCGGCGCGAATGCGAGACGCGCATACGCGCGTTCGGCAAGGGCGGCGGCTACATACTCGCGCCGGCCAACCACTTCCAGAACGATACGCCGGCGGAGAACATCGTGTTCCTGTACCAGTATGCGAAGGAGTTCGGGACTTACCCCATCAAATAACGGCAAACAACAAAAAGTCAGGGGGTGGCAGCATGGCGCAATACCTGATGGGTATCGACAACGGCAGCACCGCGATCAAGGCGGGGATATACGATCTTGAAGGGCGAGAGATCGCCGTGGCCGGTTCGGCATGCGATGTGATCGTACCCAAGCCCGGTTTCTACGAGCGGGACATGGACGGCATCTGGGCGGCCAACGCGCAGGCGATACGCGGCGCGATCGACAAGGTGGGCATCTCCGCAAAGGATATCGCCGCGGTGTCCATGACGGGGCACGGCAACGGCCTGCATCTTGTCGGCGCGGACGGGCGGCCGGTGCACAACGCAATAGAGGGAATGGACGGGCGCGCCGCGGGCATTGTGGAACGCTGGATGAGCGACGGCACATTCGACCGTATACACCCGAAAGCGATGCAGGCGCTGTGGCCCGCGCTGACGGCCTGTCTGTTGGCGTGGATGACGGAGAATAAACCGGAAGCGCTGGACAATGCGCGCTGGATATTCACCATCACCGACTACGTGCGCTATCAGCTCACCGGTCAGGCCCACGCCGAGATCACGACGCTTTCGGGCGGCGGGACGGTGAACGTGGGAACGGGCACGTACGACAAGGAGCTGCTGGACTTAATGGGCATCGGCGGCGTGTGGGATAAGCTGCCGCCCATCGTGCAGTCGACGGACATCTGCGGACACGTAACGGCACAGGCGGCGCGGGACACGGGCCTCGCGGAAGGCACGCCGGTAGCGGGCGGCCTGTACGACATCGACTCGGCGGGTATCGCGGCGGGCATGGTGGACGAGACACTGTGGAACGTGATCGCCGGGACGTGGTGCAACAACCAGTTTGTGAGCC
>JAEWWC010000013.1 GCA_023396555.1 Bacillota bacterium | reverse complement strand
GCTACGGAATCCGCGACGTGGACGGCAAGCAGCCCAAATCCCAACGGGCGGAGTTGTGGTAGGGAGGGCGATAGCGTGACATCCTTATCATTATACTATGGAGATACAAACAGATGAAAACACTGTTAACCGTGTTTTTGGTGGCAATGGTTATGGCGGTGGTTTTGATTGCCGCAGCATGCCAAAACTCTGAGCCGTTAAACAGCGGGATAAAGGGCACAGCGATGCTGGGACCTATAAACCCTGTTGAGACGACGGGTGAAACGAACGAAGCGCCATATCCAGACGCTATCATCATAATCAAAAACGCTTCCGGAAGCAAGGAGATTGCAAGGACGAAAACCGCGGAGGACGGCACGTTTACTATTGCTCTGTCCGAGGGCAGCTATTCAGTGGAAGGCTTGAGCGCCGAGGGAACGATGCTGCCTTATGCGGCGCCCTTTGAGGTGCAAGTAGAGAAGGATAAGTATACCGATATTATGGTGAGCTTCGATACGGGTATAAGATAAGGTTTTGAGAGACCGGGGCACTCGATCGAAGCGTATTGCCGGCTTGGCGGTGAGAAAATCAGATGTGCAGAAAGTGTCCGGCATTGCGAATCCGTAATAGCATAGCGGCGGACGGCCAGGCCGCTGCCGCAGGACAAGGACATCATACGCGAGGCGCTGTCTTCCGCCGGGGCAGGCGAGCGCTGCGGCATTCGTGATGTGAACGGCAGGCAGCCTAGGTCCCAGCGGGCGGAGCTGTGGCGGGAATCCGTGACGGGGGAGGTGCAGCACGGCTTCTCCTTTTTTATGGCTGTTTTCTACAGACGCCGAATGGCAATCACGATAGTATTTCTCTTGCGGCGGCTCCTCTTTTTTGATATTATTAGATATACTAACGAAATGGATTGGGCTGCGCCGGGGCGCAGGAAAACCGCAATCATACATTTATCCTTTCAAATGCCCCCCCTGCAAAGCCTGCCGGCTTAAACCAAAAGCATGTACGCCTTATACCGCGGAGTTTATTTGGGTTACTGTTTTTGAGCCGAAGCCAAATCAAATACGGGGGATAAACGATGACAGCTGGTGCAGGAATCCTCGGCTGCGGCCGGTATGTTCCCGAATTGAGGCTGACCAATGAGGAACTGGCGTTAAAGTTCGGGACGACGGCGGAAAAACTGGAGCGGAAAGCGGGAATAAAGGCAAGGAGCAGGGCTCCGGTAAACGTGGCCACGTCGGACATGGCGGCGTTGGCGTCGCTTGAAGCGCTGAAAAACGCCGGAACAGACCCTCTGGAGATCGGGATGATACTGGTGGCGACGACCACCCCGGACATGGTATTCCCCTCCACGGCGTGCCTCGTTCAAAAGGCGATAGGCGCCAAAAACGCCGCGGCGCTGGACATATCCGCGGCGTGCACCGGGTTTTTGTATGGCCTCGACATGGCGGCATGCTATGTGTCCTCCGGCAGGCATGACAAGGTGCTGCTGGTGGGCGCCGAAACCTATTCGCGGATCACAAACCCCGACGATCCTAATACGTGCGTGCTGTTCGGGGACGGCGCGGGGGCGGTGGTGGTCGGCAGGGTGCCGGAAGGCTTTGGCGTGCTGGACAGCGTGCTCGGAGCGGACGGGGACGGTGCGGATCTGCTGACCGTGCCGGCGGGCGGCGCAAGACTGCCTGTGACGCCCGAACTGCTTGAGAAGAGGATGAACACCATATACATGAGCGGCAGGGAAGTATTCGAGTTCGCCGTCAATATACTGGAAAGCATGATTGAACAGATTCTGTCGAGGAATTCGTTGAGCCTGCCGGATATCAGCCTGATCGTGCCGCATCAGGCAAACAGGAGGATACTGCTGAGCGTCTGCAGCAACATGGGTATCGCGCCTGAGAAAATGTACTGCAACATCGAAAACTACGGGAATATGTCCGCTGCGTCCGTGCCCGTCGCGTTGGCGGAAGCGGTTCTGGAAGGAAGGGTCAAAAGCGGGGATATGCTGCTGTTCGCGGCTTTCGGCGCCGGGCTGACCTGGGGAGCCAGCCTGATCAGGTGGGGCTGATAACCTGATTGAATACGCTGCATATCAGATTGCATATCATATCCGGTTCATTTATGCTGCAATTTGCCTATGGAACAGAACAAACCGACGCGCAAATCCATGCGCCTGCCGCAATACGCTTACGCCCAAAACGGGGCGTATTCGTGACGATGTGCACGGAGGGGCGGAAAAACCTCTTCTGGAGCGTAGGGGCGACCTGTGGTCGCCCGCCAAACAGACTGCACACAGCAACACGGGACAGGGTGGAACCGGAGTCCTCGAAAAGACGCAGGCTTTTTGGGGTGGACAGCCCGTCCCCTACACGCATGGCAACAGGTATTCGCAGGCCATCGTATTATTTCATATCCGGCTCATGTATGCTACAATTTGCCTATGGAAAATAAACCAATACGCAAGCCCATGCGTTTACCGCAATACGACTATGCCCAAAACGGGGCGTATTTTGTGACGATATGCACGGAGGAGCGGAAACCGGCATTATCCCAAATCGTAGGGGACGGGTTCCATCCCGTCCCGCAAATTGAATTAACACCTACAGGGCAGGAAATTGAAAAGAGCATCATATTCATTAACGAAAAATATGACGGCATAATCGAGAAACATGTCATCATGCCTAACCATGTGCACATGATAATCCTGTTGCAGGCGGGCGGGCATGGAAACCCGCCCCTACAGAACATTGTTGGGCGTATAAAATCCTATACAACGAGAAGATTTAACGAAATAAACAATATAACTGATGCAATCCTCTGGCAGCGCTCCTTTCACGACCACATCATCCGTACCGAACAGGAATATGCCGAGGTGTGGGATTACATCGATACCAACCCGCTGAAATGGGAGATTGACAGGTATTATCAGGATTAACGGAAAATCCGCGAATGGAGGGGCGACCTGCGGCCGCCCGTGACGTTCCTACGCAAACGCATAGAGAAAACGAAAAGGCGGGGTTCTGTCCCCGCCTGTCTTTTGCCCGCGCACATGGCGCGGAATACCCTTAAATAATGTATTACACCGCCGGCGGAATGTCCAGGAACTGCGCGTCCTTGCACGTCTCCTCGGCGCGTCGCAGCGTCCACTCGTTTTTGTACAGTATCACCGGCCTCTGCAGGTGGTCCTCCACCACGCGGGCGTTGTCGGAGATGCCCAGCATCTGGCTCGTGATGCTCTTGGCCATCACCCAGCGCGCCAGCGTATAGGGCAGGTTCTCGATCACGATGTCCACGCCGTATTCGTACTTCATGCGGTAGGTGAGCACCTCGAACTGCAGCACGCCCACCACGCCGATGGTCAGCGTCTCCACGCCGAGATTGGGCTGCTTGAACACCTGTATCGCGCCTTCCTCGGCGATCTGGTTGATGCCCTGAAGGAACTGCTTGCGCCGCATCGCGTCCGGCGTGCGCACGTTCGCGAAGTGTTCCGACGGGAACATCGGGATGCCCTCGAAACGGAAGGTCTCCTTGCTCTCGCACAGCGTGTCCCCGATCTTCAAAAGGCCGGTGTCCACCACGCCAATGATGTCGCCCGCGTACGCTTCCTCCACCGCCGTTTTCTCCTGCGCGAAGAACTGCTGCGGCTGCGACATGCGCAGCATCTTGCCGGAGCGCTCATGCAGCACCTCCATGCCCGTCTCGAAGCGGCCGGAGCAGATGCGGATGAACGCGATGCGGTTGCGGTGGGCTGGGTCCATGTTGGCCTGTATCTTGAACACAAAGCCGGAGAAGCCCTCGCTGTCCGGCGCTATGGGTCCTGCGGTGCTGTTCTTGCTGCCCGGCGACGGCGCGAGGCTGATGAACTCCTCAAGGAAGTGCTTCACGCCGAAGTTGGTCATCGCGCTGCCGAAGAACATGGGGGTCAGGTTGCCCCTGCGGACGCGCTCGTAATCGAACGCGTCGCCCGCAATGTCCAGCAGCTCGATCTCCTCGCTCAGCTTGTCGTACAGGCGGTCGCCCAGCAGGC
>JAEWWC010000273.1 GCA_023396555.1 Bacillota bacterium | reverse complement strand
GGGCTTTGCCATATATGTTTTCATTTGGCCTTCCTCCTGGCTGTGTCATATTCTTATTTAATATGCTGTTCGTACAGGCCGGGGCTAGTGACCGATAAAAACAGGCAAAGTATATTCTATACATTGGCGCCGGGTGTGTCAAGATTTTTATCGGCAAAAATGCTTATTTTTTAAGTATTTTGAACAGTATGCGGCTTGATGCGCGATGACAGCACGATGACAGCGGCAAGCAGCGAAGCGGCGCAGAGCATCGCGGTCTTAAGGCCGGCGGCGTCGCCGATGGCGCCGATGAGCGGCGGCGCGGAGAAACAGGCGAGCGTGAACCCGAGGAAAATCAGTGACGAGCCTGCCGCGGTGTCATCCGGTACGATGGCGCAGGCCTGAACCACCAGCGCCGGGAAATTGGCGGCGGTTCCCAGTCCGCCGATACCGGCCAGTATGCCGATCCCCGTGATGTCCGGACAAAAGACCATGCCTGCAAACGCAGCGATGGAAAGCGCGTTAAAAAGCATCATCACAGTTCGGACGGGGATGCGGTGCGCGAGCGGCGCGTAGACCAACCGGCCCAGCAGTGCTCCCAGAAACAGCATGCTCAGCGCAAATGCGGCGCTTACACTGCTGCCGCCGATGCTGAGTATATAGCTGGATATAAAGAAATTAAAGCTGGTCAGCACAAAAGCGTTGAAAAAGCTGGTGGCGAGGAGCAGCCCCATGCCTTTGAGTTTCAGCGTGCGCACCAGCTTGCCCAGCGCGCCGAAGTTTTCCCGCTGCTGTACAAATGGCAGGCGCAGCTCGCGCTTCAAGCCAAAGGCGAATGCCGCCCCTGCGGCGACGACAACGATGCTGAGGCCAATGAACACAGGCGGGTATGTGCCGCCCAACACCAGCGCAAACCAGGGGCCTGCAGCGGCTGCGGCGGCCCATAACGCCTGCAGCAGGCTGATATGGAAGGCCTTGCGCCGCGGCTCTATGTCCGCCAGTACCGAGTTGGACAGCGTATCGACGACGTTGCTGAACAGGCCGATGAAGAAGAGCAACACGTAGAGCAATAACAGTATGCTGTTGAGGCCGAATAGCAGAAGGCATACCGCCAGCAGCAGCTGGCCCAGCGCCATGACGCGCACCTTATTGAGCGCGGAGAATACGCAAAAACACAGTATCACCGACAGAGCGGTGCCAAGGGACTGAAGCGTGGAAAAGAGACCGGTGGCTGCCAGCGACAGACCGGGAAAAGCATCCCGAATGGCGGGAATCAACGCGCCCACCACTGACGCGTATAGCGCAAGCGCGGCAACGGGCGGATAAACAAAGTACGGCTTTGAAGACTGCTTCATGACGGCTCCGGTTACAGTTAGATGTAAGGCGAATTATAGCATGAAGCCAATAGGTTTGTATATGCGCAAAAACGCTGCGAAACTCTTTGCACAAAGCGGCAGGCGTGGTATGATAGAACATATGATCGCAAACCAGTGCTGTTTATAGAGGGGATCCATAATGGGCGATTTTTTTGAGCAGAATGTGGAGCGCGCCGCACCGCTGGCCGACCGGATGCGCCCGCGAAACATAGATGAATTTTACGGGCAGGCGCACATCGTGGGGCCGGGCAAGCTGTTGCGCCGCGCCATCGAAACGGACCGACTGACGTCATCCATATTTTTTGGGCCGCCCGGCTCGGGCAAAACGACGCTGGCATCAGTTATCGCCAATTCCACCGGCGCGGCGTTTGAGAAGCTGAACGCGGTGACCAGCGGCGTGAAGGATGTGCGCATCATCATTGACCGCGCGGAAGAACGCCTGAAGCTGCATGGACAGGCGACGTATCTGCTGCTGGACGAGTGCCACCGGTGGTCCAAAACGCAGTCGGACAGCATATTGCCCGCCATTGAGAAGGGAATCATCCGCTTCATCGGTTCCACGACGGAGAATCCGATGGTCAGCATGACGAGCGCCATCGTGAGCCGGTGCCGGCTTTTCCAGTTCTTCGGGCTGACCAAAGACGACGTGAAGCAGATTATACAGGCGGCGCTAAAGGACAGCGAGCGGGGCCTCGGCGCACTGAAGGTGGAGGTGGATGAGGATGCGCTGGAGCACATCGCCAACGTGGCGAACGGTGACGCGCGTACGGCGCTCAACGCCATTGAGCTGGCGGTGCTGACCACAACGCCGGACGCAGAAGGAGCGATCCGCATCACGCTGGACATTGCAGAGGAGTCCATCCAGCGGCGCGCGGTGCGCTGCGACGAAGAGGAGTATTACAACATGCTCAGCGCTTTCTGTAAGTCGCTGCGCGGTTCGGACGCGGACGCGGCGCTATTCTGGTTCGCGCGGCTGATATACGCGGGTGTGGACCCACGACTGATCGTGCGGCGCATACTGGCCCACGCGAGCGAAGATGTGGGGCTTGCCAATCCGTCAGCGATGACGCAGGCCACGGCGGCGGCGCAGGCGCTGGAGTTCGTGGGCATGCCGGAAGCGCGTCTGTCCATCGCGCAGGCCATCATTTTTATCTGCGAATCGCCCAAGTCCAACGCGGTGGTGATGGCGATAGATGGCGCGTTTCGTGACGCGGAGCACGCGTATCAGGTGCCGGTACCGCTCCATCTGCGCGATACGCATTACCATGGTGCGGACAAGCTGGGCAACGGCAAGGGTTATAAGTATCCGCACGAATTCGAGAGGCATTACACGCCGCAGCAGTATTTGCCTGACAATCTGGCGGACCGGGTGTATTATCAGCCATCCGACGAGGGCTACGAAAAGAAGATACGGGAAATGCGGCGGTATATGAAAAGGGATAATTAATAGCTGTTGAATTCGTTTCTTTGACTTTTCCACAGCATGTTCTTATAATAGATATGTTGTCATTATATTCACTAAAAAATACTGAGCTGTCAGCAAGCAAGGGGTGAGGGCATGATGCGCAGAAAACGGAATATACTGCTCATGGTATGCCTGTTGGCTGTTGTCTGGCTGGCCTCCGGGCTGGCGGGAGATTTCTCCCTGCAGCCTGTTCATCAGGATTTGGACAAACCGGTTTCGTCGATGAGTGCCGTTCAGACCAACGCTGACTGCATGGAGGCGGGTAGCACGACGAGGCTGATCAGTCCGGCATCCGATTGGCTTCGCTTTCAGCAGTTTAAACCAGGCCTGTTTGCTATGACCGTGGTCGGCATTGTTTTGCTGATCTTTGTTGTACTATCACTCAAACTTTTCGCCGCGGTCAACTTTTCGTTTGATTTTTGCGGCGTCATCTCCTTTATCCATAATAAAGACGGCATGAAGTAGCGGATAAGCTTTTTAGTTTCGCTGCGTGATTGCGTAAATCATCAAGCTTTCAGAGTTTAATTTGTAAAATCGAAAGCTGTTATTGCATGCTTTTTCGCCTGTCTTTTGCCCATGCTAATATGCGGAAGAGATGGGATAAGGAGGTATTTTCATTGAAATCAAAAGCAACTTTTTTTATTGTCGCGCTGATCACCTTCGGGCTGTTTGCATTGGCGCTGCTGGGGTTCAAGGCTGGCAATTTTGAGGTGAAGGGTGCGGGCCAGATGCGGTTCGGCATCGACATTAGGGGTGGCGTGGACGCGACATTTGAACCAAAAGACCTGGACCGCCTGCCCACTGAGGCCGAGCTGGAGTCCGCCCGGGCTATCATTGAAACGCGTATGGACGCCAGCAACATCACGGACAGGGACGTGACCATCGACAAAACGCGCGGCACCATACTCGTCCGGTTCCCGTGGAAGTCGGACGAGGCGGACTTCGACCCGCAGAAGGCGGTGACGGAGCTGGGCGAGACAGCCAAGCTGACGTTCCGTGATCCGGACGGCAACATCGTCATCGAGGGGACGGATGTAGTGAGCAGCGCCGCCAAGGTGATGGAGAACTCGAACGCGCCCGTGGTAGAGTTGGTGCTTTCCAACGAGGGCGCAAAGAAATTCTCGGAGGCTACCGGACGGCTGATCGGACAGCCCATCGCGATATACATGGACGAGGTGCTGATATCCGCGCCGCGTGTTGATTCGCAGATATCCGGCGGCGAGGCTATTATCACCAATCTGGAAAGTGGCGAGGAAGCCATATCGCTGGCGACCAAGATCAATTCGGGCGCGCTGCCGTTCTCGCTGACGGTGAAAAACTGTTCCATCATCAGTCCGGAGCTGGGCGCGGACGCGCTGTCCGTGATGGTGATGGCAAGCATCGTCGCGTTCGCGGCGGTGTGCCTGTTCATGCTGCTGTATTACCGGCTGCCCGGGCTCGTGGCATGCATCGCGCTGCTGCTGCAGATCAGCGGGCAGCTGCTGTCGCTGTCGGTGCCGCAGTTTACGCTGACGCTGCCCGGCATCGCGGGTGTGATACTTTCCATCGGCATGGGTGTGGACGCGAATGTGATCGTGTCCGAGCGTATCAAGGAGGAGCTGAGTGCGGGCAAGCAGCTGAGACAGGCCATCGACGCGGGGTTCCACAAAGCGTTTTCGTCTGTTTTCGACGGCAACATCACGGTGATCATCGTGGCGATCGTGCTGATCATACTGGGCTCGGGTTCCATGCTGTCCTTCGGCTATACGCTGCTGACTGGTGTGATCATGAACTTTGTGGCGGGCATCACGGCTTCGCGGCTGATGATACGTTCGCTCAGCATGTATAAGCCGCTGCGAAAGCCCGGCTTTTTCGGTGTCAGAAAGGCGGTGCAGGCATGAAACGTGAACCAGCAAAGATCGTCCAATTTTACAAGCGCAGGTTCGTTTATTTCGCTGTTTCTCTGGTGGTGATCATCGCTGGGGTTGTTGCCGCGCTGGTGAACGGCATCCAGCTGGATATACAATTTCAGGGCGGTTCAATACTCAAATATACGTATACGGGTGAGCTAGACGCTGAAAAGGCGGAGGATATCGTGGAGAGCACGGTGGGCATCACCACCAACGGGCAGCTGCAGACCAATCTTGCCAAACAGGAGCAGATGTTGATACTCAGCCTCGCCAAGAACGAGGCGCTGTCCGGAGAGCAGCAGCAGGCGGTGACGGCGGCGCTGAATGAGGTGTTTGCCGGTAACAAGCTGGAGCTGTCCGAATCCCTCACGGTGGAGCCGTTCGTGGGCAGCCGCTTTTTCCGAAACGGTTTGCTGGCAATCGGCATCTCGTTTGTGCTGATACTGGGGTACGTTGGGCTGCGCTTCCGCAAAATCGGCGGCATTTCAGCAGGGTTTATGGCTATTGTGGCGCTGCTGCATGACGCATTTGTGGTGACAACCGCGTTCATCATATTCAGCATACCGCTGAACGACTCATTCATTGCGGCGATACTCACCATCATCGGTTTCTCGATCAATGACACCATCGTGATCTACGACCGTATCCGCGAGAATGAAGCGCTGTTGGGCAAAAAAACTCCCATCGACCAGCTGGTGGACCTCAGCATCACACAGTCGATGTCGCGGTCCATCAACACCAACATCGCGGTGCTGGCCTGCATGGTGATCGTATATGTGTTTGCGCAGATATACAACATCGAGTCGATCCGGCGGTTTGCGCTGCCCATGATGTTCGGTGTGGTGTCGGGCTGCTACTCTACCATCTGCATAGCGGGTCCGCTGTGGGTGATGTGGAAAAAACGCGGAGGTTCCGAGAAGCTGTCTTCCGCAAAGGCAGTATAATAATTGACCATATAAGGGCCGGGTGGACCGTTTTTCAAGACGCATCCGCCCGGCTTTTTTTATAGTAATATGAGAGGAATGATATGGCATGTCGTACCGTTTATGAATTATTATTGCGCGAGACAGGTGATATTGATATAATACACATTAGGTTTTTGCCTGTGGGTGTATGACATGACGCAGCGCTACACAGCATAAAGAAAAACCAAATATCAACAAAGTCGGGTATCCGCGAAGCGGAGCCTGAACGGAGGTAAAAATGAATAGCGGTAAAACAAGGAAGCTGGCCATCACGGCCCTGTTGGTCGTACTGACGTTTGTGCTGGGGCTGACGCCCGTTGGGTATATCCCCAATCCGGTATTGCCGGTGCTGAGCCTGACGCTCATGTGTCTGCCGGTCATCATCGGTACCATCACCGAGGGTCTTAAAACCGGGCTGATACTGGGGTTCGTATTCGGCATCACCAGCTTTTTGAAAGCTCTTGGTGTCACGCTGGCGCCGGATGCGTTGGGTACGCTCATCCTCAGCATCAGTGTCGTCAAGACGATGGTGGTGATATTCATCCCCCGGTTGATTATACCAGTCATGACCTGGCTGATATATAAGGCCATTGCGCGGGAGTCAAAGAGGAGCCAGCGGGTGGCGGCAGGCGTCGCGGCTTTTGCGGGCTCGGTGACCAATACGGTGCTGTTTTTGGGAGCGCTGTACCTGCTGTTTCTGCCGCAAATGGGGGAAATAGCCGGTTTTCTGTCAGGGATGTCCGCGGTCGTCGGATTTGACATTACGGGTAATACGCTCTTTGGGCTTTACGCATTTTTAGCGGGTGTCAATGGTCTGCCGGAGGCCGTGGTGGCGGTTCTGCTGAGTGTGCCGGTGGTATGGGCGGTGCAGAAGCAAAAGGGCAAGAAAAAGCCGGTGTAAACGGAGTAATAAATGGTATTTGTATTGGATGTGGGCAACAGCAACATCAAGTGCGGGCTGTTCAGCGGCGATAAGCTGATCAACTCATGGCGTATGACGACGAAGCTGGAGCGCACGGCGGATGAGTACGGTATCCGCATTATTTCTTTTTTTGAACATGTGGGGCGGCGGCCGGAAGAGGTGCAGGGCATCATCATTTCGTCCGTCATCCCGTCCATCAACTATACGTTGCAGCATATGTGCGCCACATATTTCGGTAAAAAGGCAACGGTGGTGGGGCCCGGCATGAAGACGGGGGTCAACATACTGTACGACAATCCAAGGGAACTGGGGACCGACCGCATTGCGGGCGCGGTGGCCGCGTATACGCTGTATGGCGGACCGTGCATCATCGTCGATTTCGGCACGGCCACCACGTTCGGCGCAGTGACGGACAGCGGCGATTTTCTGGGCGGCGCGATTTGCCCCGGTATCAAGATATCAGCGGAGGCGCTGTCGTCCGGAGCGGCCAAGCTGCCGCGCGTGGAACTGGTGAAGCCCGAATCGGTGATCGGCAAAAACACAGTGGCAGGCATGCAGGCGGGTATCATATACGGCTACGTGGGGCAGGTGGAATTCATACTGCGCCGCATGAAAATGGAGATGGGCGGCAGCCCGCGGGTGATCGCGACGGGGGGCATGGCCAACGTGATCGCGCAGGAAACACAGGAAATTGATGAGGTCAACAGTCTTTTGACGCTGATTGGTCTGAACATATTATTTTACAAGAATGCCAAAAGGCAGAGAACAGAGGGGGATAAATGAAGAACGTGAACATCGCTCTGATCGGTCTGGGGACTGTGGGATCGGGCGTATATAAGACGATCGCGATGCAGAAGGAAAGCATTGAGCATAAGGACGGCGTATCGCTGAACTTAAAAAAGGTGCTGGCGCTGCAGTATTCCATTGACATTCCGGAGGAACTCAAGGCGAAGGATTTTTATAAGGACGTCGCGCAGGATCCGGATATCGATATCGTGATCGAGCTGATCGGCGGTGTGAACCCGGCGAAGGACTTCGTGCTGGCGGCACTGAACGCCGGCAAGACGGTGGTGACAGCCAACAAAGAACTGCTGGCGCGGTTCTGGCCGGAGCTCAATTCCGCCGCCAAGAGAAGCGGCGCCGGGCTTTATTTTGAGGCCAGCGTAGGCGGCGGCATACCAATACTGCGCACGATATGGGAGAGCCTGCAAGCCAATGAGATCACATCGGTAATGGGTATCATCAATGGTACAACCAATTATATACTCTCTAAAATGGAGCAGGACAAGGCAAGCTATGATTCGGTGCTGAAGGAAGCGCAGCAGTTGGGCTTTGCTGAGGCGAATCCCAAGAACGATGTAGAGGGCTATGATGCGATGTACAAGCTCTCGATTTTAGGATCCATGTCTTTCCATGCCCGCGTGCCGGTGGAATATATCTACCGCGAAGGGATTACCAATATCACGCAGGAGGATATCTCGTACGCCAGCGAGCTAGGCTACGCGGTGAAGCTGCTTGCCATCGGCAAGAAGCGCGGCAAGACGATTGAAGCGCGCGTGCATCCCACCATGATACCCAAGACGCATCCGCTGGCGGCGGTCCGCGGTTCGTTTAACGCTATCTATCTACATGGCAACATCGTGGACGATATCATGCTATACGGGCGCGGCGCGGGGGATATGCCCACGGCCAGCGCGGTGGTGTCCGACGTGGTGTATGCCGCGGGCCGCGATGAGCACCGTTACACCACATTCTACAACGAGGATACGGTATCTTCCGAGCTCTCGTTCGAGAACAACTGGGAGAGCGAGTTTTTCCTTCGCATCATCGTGAAGGATGCGCCCGGCGTGCTCGCTAAGATCGCGGGTGTGCTGGGCCAGCATCAGGTGAGCGTGGCCACCGTAATGCAGAAGGGGCAGAGCGGCGAAAATGTGCCGCTGATATTCGTCACTCATAAGGCCAAGGAGATATCTGTAAAGCGCGCGGTGGATGAAATTTCGTACATCCCCGAGGTCATCAGCGTGGCTAATATGATACGAGTGGAAAACTAAAGGTTTTTCAATATATAAAATGAGAGGAAGAGGAGAAAGGTATGTTTATTAAGGCTGAAGAGATGACGGTGGATTCCCGCGTCAGAGTGCGGGACGGCTACGGCACGACGGATTTTGTACAGCTAGTGCCCAAGGACCAGTTACCCGCTAAGTCCCGGCTGTTTTCGCTGATGTGTCTGGAAAAGGGCTGCAGCGTTGGCCGTCACGACCATACGAACGAAACGGAGATCTACTATGTAGTGGAAGGTGAAGGCATTATCAATGACAACGGCACCATCCGCCCGTTCCGCAAGGGAGACTGCAGCGCATGCGGCGGCGGTGCATTCCATTCCGTTTCCAACGAAAACGACGAGACGCTGAAAATAGTGGCCGTTATTATACTGGACTGAACTGGATACTATGAAAGAGCTTTCGCGGCTCTTTTTTTTATTTCATTAAGATTCGAGTGCTTTTGACAGGACGTCCAATCGGCATCGCACCTCATCCAGCATCGTCCTGGCCTCGTCCAGTGACAGGCTATGATAGTCCCGCTGGGAAGCTGCGTGCCACAGGCGAAGGTGCAGCCTGTTCAATTCCTTCAGAACCTCAGCCACTCCCGCTTCCATGGCGGCGTAATGCGCTTTCTTCTGCCGTGAAACAGCGGGCCTGCGCTCGAATTGCATATCGGACAACATGTCCGCGATTTGTTCTCTTGTGTTCTCCATCACTAAATATCGAATACGTCTCCTGCCTGCATTTTTTTCACGCGAGCCATCAGTTCAAGCTTTTCCAGTACTTTTTCACCGGTACAGTGTCCCGAGTACACTTTTTTGATCTTATTATTATTGATATGGCGGATGATGGCCTGTACCTCGGTGCCGGGCTCCTGAAAGGCCTGCAGGCCCGTGCGCCGTGTGCCGCTCAAATGGAAGCCTCCCGCCACAGCCGACACCGGACCGAATTTTCCTTCCGCTGTCATCAGTATGTTGAGTATTCCGCTATGGGAGCATCCGGTGAGTACGGCGACGTTCTCTTTTCTGCGGATGGCGATGAAAAGCTCCTGCGAAAGATCATCGCGGACCAACACATCGTCGCGCTTTTCGTACATCATGGCCGTATACTGCGGCAAACGTCGATACTTGTTGACATTGGCCGCAAACAGGCCGCTGATGATCTCGGTGTCTTCGTCTATAAAGCAGAAGCGATCCGGATATTTTGCAAAAAGAGACTGATCCATGCCGGCATATTGGAGCTTTGTGACGTTTCTGACGTAGAAGTTTCCCTGTGCCGAGCGTTTCAAGTAGACTTTGGCTTGCTTGTTAAGCTCAAGGAAATGAGCGAGCCCGCCGGTGTGGTCGTCGTGGGCGTGGGATATGATGCAGATATCCACCTTAATCAGGTCTATTCCCAGCAGCGTGGCGTTATAGACAAAAGAGTCTGAAGCCCCGGTGTCGAACAGTATGCGCTGCCCTCCATGCTCGAAATACAGGGACAGACCATGTTCGGCGATAAACGCGGAACCTTTGGGTTTACTGTCTTCTATCAAAGTATAAATCTTCATTCGGCCACCTTTGCTTCATTCACTTCACATCTTTGTGCACATGAACTTGTCTAAGCGCCTGTTTGAGCCATATACAAATCGTAGAGGTATTTTTCAAAGGCCTGAATGCGCAGCGACGCTTCCTTGGGAAACCCGCTGTCGGCGGGAATGCTGTGAGCCGCTATCGTTTCCTCAAAGAACTTTCTGACAGAAGGCTGCTCTTCAAACGTGAGCAGATCCAGCACGGTAATGCCCAGAACCCGGCAGATGGCGGACATGGTGTCAAAATGCGGCCGCTTTTTGTTCTTCTCGATATACGACAATGTGGACTGAGCGATACCGGCCTGTTTGGCCAGTTCGCATTGTGAGATGCCAAGTTGCTGTCTTTTTTTCTGTATCTTTCTCCCAATGTCAATATCCATGGCTCAGGCACCATCCTTCTATACCGTAATTGTATCACTGAATCCATGATATGACAATATAGAACGAGACAGTCATTTCTTTCAATAACCACGGGACTAGCGGACCGCGTGCCCGCATATTATTATACAGAACGGGCAGTGCAGTATATGCCGCTTCTTTCAGAAATGCGGCATTACAGCGGAGGATTCAGGGATTGGGGAGGATGCTATAGCAATGAACCTGATGGATTATATTATCAAGGATGCTTATATTCTGATACCGGTGCTTTATGTGATCGGCGTATTCCTGAAAAGAACACCCAGGATACCCGACTGGCTCATACCGTGGATACTGTTGGTACTGGGCATGGCCGGGGCATTCTTCCTATCCGGCATGCAACTGGGCGGTGTGCTGCAGGGCGTTCTGGTTGC